>JANMIH010000247.1:0-8364 GCA_031375685.1 Polaromonas sp.
ATTGCAAGCGCGTGCAGTCGGCGCGTTTGCTGGCAGCCAGATCATGGGCACCAAGTTTGCTGTGATTGATGACGGCACGCCTTATGGCAAAGGCCTGGCAGATGCTGCGGCTGACAAGCTCAAAGCCAAAAAAACCATTGCCTTGCGCCAAAGCTTTGACGACAAAACCAAGGACTTTGCTGCGCTGGCAGCCAAGCTGAAGGCCGATGGCATTGAGGTGGTGGTCAGCACACTCAACGACTTTCAGGTGGTGGCGTTGATTGATGAGTTGGTGAAGGTGGCGTACAACAAGCAGATCACCATTTTGGGGACGGACACGCTCAAAACCACGGACATGATCAAGGAATCTGGCAGGGTGGGTGCGTTTTATGCCACGTCGATTGTGCTGGAGGCCAGCGAGTTTGCAGGGGGCCGCAAATTTTTAGAGGCTTACCAGACGGCCTTTAAAGTGCCCCCAGCTTATGGTGGCCATTACACCTACGATGCCACGCACATCCTGGCGACAGCGATTCGGCGCGCCAACAGTGCTGAGCCGGCCAAGGTGACAGCAGTGCTGCGCAAGATCGACGGTTTTGCACCGGTGACGGGATCGATGAAATGGGACGACAAGGGCGAGCAGCGCTACGGCGTGGTGAGCGTGTACCAGGTCAGCGGCGGACGCTGGGAGAGCATCATCCGGTCAGACAGCTGGTAAACCATAAACAAGCCAAAGCAGCGGTAAGTCAACACCCCGTCACAAACGTGGGGTGGGTACCAAGGCAAGCTATAACCGTTCATGTTCTTTGGCGGCAAACCGGTCGGTCATGCCGGCGATGTAGTCTGCCACCACGCGCTCGGGCTTGGCGCTGGCAGTCATTGGCGTGTCAGCACTGTCAAACCGGTCTGCGTGCGCCTGGGGCATGCGCGACGGGTCAGCCATGTAAGCGGCAAACAAATCGCGCACAACCTGCTGTGCCTGATCCATTTTTTCGAGCACCTGGGGGTGGCGATACAGGTTGTGAAAGAGAAACTTTTTCAGGTCCGCGGACTGCGCCGCCATGGCGGGGGTAAAACACACCAGCGCCGAATATTTGCGCACGGCTTCAACGTTTGGCAACGCAGCCTTGTCAAGCGCCTGGCGCGTGGCAGCCATCACGTCATACACCTGGGCGCTGAGCATCAGGCGAATGGCTTCAAAGAGCAGCCGCCGGCCTTTAAGTGTGGGGTGCTGGGCCAAAGCAGCCTGGCTGTATTGCCTGAACAAGGCCACGTCCTGCAATTGCTCCAGCGTGAGCAGGCCAGAGCGCACGCCGTCGTCAATGTCGTGGGCGTTGTAGGCAATTTCATCGGCCAGGTTGGCCAGTTGCGCCTCCAGGCTCGGTTGACGCCAGGGCTCGGCGGCGCCTTGCTGGTCAACAAAGCGCTGCGCCACACCACCTGGTTCGCGCGTTTCAATCAGCCGGGCGTTGCGGCGGGAGCAGTGCTTCAAAATCCCCTCGCGGGTTTCAAACGTCAGGTTCAAGCCGTTGTAGGTGGGGTAGCGCTCTTCCAGCGAGTCCACCACACGCAGGCTTTGCAGGTTGTGCTCAAAACCTGCGCTGTTGGGGTTGTGGGCTTTCAGGCATTCGTTCAGCGCATCTTGCCCGGCGTGACCAAACGGCGTGTGGCCCAAGTCGTGCGCCAAGGCAATAGCTTCGACCAGATCCTCGTTCAAATGCAGGCTGCGGGCAATCGAGCGGCCCAGTTGCGCCACTTCAAGTGAATGCGTCAGGCGGGTGCGAAACAAGTCGCCTTCGTGGTTTAAAAAGACCTGGGTTTTGTAGACCAGCCGGCGAAACGCAGAAGAGTGAACAATGCGGTCGCGGTCGCGCTGGAAATCAGATCGGGTGGGTGCAGCCGGTTCAAAAAAACGGCGTCCACGGGACTGGGCCGGGTCACAGGCGACATTGGCTAAAAATAAGGCTTTCAGCATGAGAAAAAGCCTTTTTTAAGTGCCAAATAAGCCTTTTGAGCAATCAATACCGGCGCAAGCAGCTCCTGAATCAATAGCATTTAAAGTTGCCAGATTTCAGTCAACTGCAGCAGGCGTCGATCACTTCACGCACCAAAGCATCGGGTGCAGCACGCACCACGGCAGAGCCGGGTGAATCGATCAGCACAAAGCGGATGTCGCCTGCTTCGGACTTTTTATCCACCCGCATCAGCTCAAGGTAGCGGCCTGCGTTGTCTGTTGCATCGAGAATCGGGCCCCGGATGAGCAGACCGGCGCGCTGGATCAGCCGCGTCAAACGCTCTACAAAAGCCGCATCCACCAGATTCAGGCGCTGCGACAAATGCGCTGCCATCACCATGCCGCAACCCACGCCTTCGCCATGCAGCCACTGCCCGTAACCAAGACCTGACTCAATGGCGTGGCCGAATGTGTGGCCAAAGTTCAAAATGGCACGCAGGCCCTGTTCGCGCTCGTCTTGCCCGACCACATGCGCCTTGATCTCGCAACTGCGCTGGATGGCATGCGCCAGGGCTGCTGGTTCACTGGCCAGCAAGGCAGGCAGACTGTTTTCAATCCAGTCGAAAAACGCCATGTCGGCAATCGGCCCGTATTTGATGATTTCAGCCAGCCCAGCGCTCAGTTCCCGAGGTGGCAGCGTTTTAAAAACATCCAGATCGCACACGACCAGCTGCGGCTGGTAAAACGCGCCAATCATGTTTTTACCCAGCGGGTGGTTGATGGCGGTTTTGCCGCCGACGGACGAATCAACCTGAGCCAGTAGCGTGGTAGGCACCTGCACAAATGGCACACCGCGCATGTAGCTGGCGGCAGCATAACCAGTCATGTCACCCACCACGCCGCCACCGAGTGCAAACAACACTGTTTTGCGGTCGCAGCCACTGGCCAGCAGCGTGTCAAAAATGAGTTGCAGCGTCTGCCAGTCTTTGTAGACCTCACCATCGGGCAAGGCCAGCAGCAGGACCCGGGTGTAGCGGGTTTGCAGCGCGGTTTGCACTTGCGCGGCAAACAAAGGCGCGACCGTGGTGTTTGAAACAACCAATGCCGTGTGCGCCGATGGCAGGTTTTGGTAGGTTGTTGGGTTGCCGAGCAGGCCAGCACCAATGACGATGGGATAGCTGCGGTCGGCCAAATCAATGGTGACTTGCATGGGGCTGGAGGGTGACTTAACGGACATAACAGACATGGCGGACATGCCGCAAGTGTAGAGGCTAGCCCTGTGCAGCAATCACCCCGGCCAGCTCCAGTTGTGTCACGATCATGTTGACCAATGCTGAAACGGAGGGTCGCCCCGTTTCAACCACAAAATGCGCCGTTTCGCGGTAAAGCGGATCACGCTGGTCATACAGCTCTTTCAGACGTGCCAGCGGGTCAGCAACTTGCAGCAGTGGCCTGTTTTGGTCATGCCGCAAACGGCGAAAAACCTCTTCAGGGTCAGAATGCAAATAAACCACCTGGCAGCGCTGGTGCAGTTTTTCGCGGTTGGCTTGCCGAAGAACAACTCCGCCGCCGGTTGACAAAACGCAGCCTCTGTTTTGCGTCAGCTCACCCATCACATCCTGCTCTACATCGCGGAAAGCCTGCTCGCCTTCGCGTTCAAAAAAATCGCGGATCGAGCAACCTATGCGCCGCTCGATAACGAAATCGGAGTCAAAAAAACGCATGTCAAGGCGGCGTGCGAGTTGCCTGCCGACGGTTGACTTGCCTGAACCGGGCAAACCGATGCAGGCAATGATTGGGGCTGCTGCATTCAAAGGTTGAAGGGGCAAATCGAGAGTCGAGCCTTTAGCGCAAGGGCGCGCCGTTGGTCAGCATTTTGGGCGTGATGAACACCAGCAGTTCAGACTTGTTGGCCGTACGGGTTTTTTGCTTGAACAAATTACCAAAGACAGGCAGGTCACCAAAAAATGGAACCTTGGTTTCATCCTCACGGTCACTTTGCTCATAAATGCCGCCAATCACCACCGTGCCGCCGTTCTCAACCAGCACCTGCGTCTGGATGTGCTTGGTGTCAATGGCAAAACCGTTGGCTGTGGAGCGACCAACGCTGTCCTTATTGACGTCCACGTTAAGGATGATGTTTCCTTCAGGCGTGATTTGCGGTGTGACTTCGAGCTTCAAATTGGCTTTTCGAAAAGCAATCGAAGTCGCGCCGCTGGACGTGGCTTGCTGGTAGGGCAGCTCTGTGCCTTGTTCAATGAGTGCCTTGACCTGGTCGGCTGTAACGATACGTGGGCTGGAGACGATTTTGCCCCGGCCATCAGATTCGGCTGCAGAAATTTCCAGATTCAAGAGCCGGGTGGCTCCCGATGAAAACAGTGACAAGGCAAAGGTCGCTGCCTGAAAACCGTTTTGACCCACTCCTGGCAGGTTGACGAAATCACCTGTAGTGGTTCCAAAGTTGACGCCTTGCTGGGGAGCTGCCGCAGCACCCGTCGGCGGGTTGATATAAGTTGGTCCAAATGCAATATTGCTTTGGTTGTTGATTGTAAAAGGCCTGCCACCCAACCTCACACCCAAAGATTTCCCAAAAGAATCAGCAGCTTCGACGATTCGTGCCTCAATCAACACCTGTCTGACAGGAATATCGATTTTGGCGATTAACGCCTGCACTTGCTCCAGCCTGGAGGGAACGTCGGTGACAAACAACTGGTTGGTGCGCGCTTCCGAGATGACACTACCGCGAGCAGACAAAATTCTAGTAGCACCAGCCCCCGTACCTATCAATCCCGTCGCAATTTCCGTTGCTTTTGCATAGTTCAGCTTAAAGTCTTGCGTGCGCAATTGCTCCAGACTCTGAAGCGCGTTTTTTGACTCCAGATCCAGCTTGTCTTTGGCGGCAAGCTCGTCTTTTGGCGCGATCAGCAACACATTGCCGTTCTTGCGCATGCCCAAACCGCGCGCCTGCAAAATAATGTCAAGCGCCTGATCCCAAGGCACATCCTTCAAACGAAGCGTGACAGCACCTGTGACGGTGTCCGATGCCACGATGTTGAAGTTGGTGAAGTCGGCAATCACTTGCAGCAGTGAGCGAATCTCAATGTTCTGGAAATTGAGTGAGAGTTTTTCACCATTAAAGCCCTGACCTTGCGTGAGCTTGTCCGGATCGATTTTTTGCTGGCGTACTTCAATCACAAACTGGTTGTCGCTCTGGTAGGCGCTGTGTTCCCACAGACCTTTAGGCTCAATCACCATCCTGACCTTGTCACCCGTCTGGAAGGTGGTGACGCTTTGCACAGGTGTGCCAAAGTCAGACACGTCGAGACGTCGGCGCAGGCCCTCGGGCAAAGCGGTTTTTAAAAATTCAACCACCAAGGTTTGACCTTGCTGGCGAATGTCCACACCCACCTGGTTGTTGGGCAGGTCGACAACAATACGGCCAGAACTGTCTGCACCGCGCCTGAAGTCCATATCTTTCAGCGGCAAGACGTCCCGATTGCGGCTTTCAGCAAATGCCGGTGCGGCAACGGGGGTGGGTGCTGCTGCAACGACAGAGTCCAGCGTGATAAAAAGCGATTTACCCTGAATTTCAGCCTTGTAGGCGGTAGAGGCTTTCAGGTTCAACACAACACGGGTTCTTTCGCCGGCCTGCACAACATTGGCAGAGCGCAAGTTGCCCAGGTTCATTTCCACCGCGTTACGGCCCATGCTGTTAGCGACACCTGGGAAATCCAGTGCGATACGGGCCGGCGTTTGTATGCTGAAACCAGCAGGGACAGCTGTCAGGGGTTCTGCCAGATCAATCCTGATGACCTCGGTTCCGCCCTGCACTGAACCTGTCACCGCCTGAATGGTGTTGGGTGTTTGAGCACTTGCGGGCACAGGCAAGAGCATGGCAACGACGCCAGCTGATGCGCACAGAGCCAGGATTGCAGGCAAGCGGTACAGCGCGGTTTGCGCCGCAGCTGCCCTCATGATCCACGTCTGCATAGTCATTTTGATACCTCTTGTAGCTGTAATGTCGCTGTTCGTTCTATCCATTCACCTGCTGCGTCCTGAACAATTTCACGCAGACTCAAACCGGTCTCAGTGACTTTGGTAATTCGCCCATAGTTCTGCCCCAAATAGTTGCCCACGCGCACCTGGTAAAGCAGGTTGTCCACCCTGACCAAAGCAACCGGTTGCCCCACTTTGATCAGGCTGCCCACCATGGCGACAGCGTCTAGCGGAGACGCCTCCAGAGGTTCTTTGCGACGCGCCAGCTCTGGGGCAATCAACGCCGTGTTGACATTGGCCTGACTTGAATCGCGTTTGAGCGCCTGCACAAGTTTTTGGTTGCTGAAAGGCTCAACTGCTCCTTCCTGCGTGTAGGGCTGAGGCGAAAATTTGGTCGGCTCAGGCAAACGGTCTACTCTGGAGCGGCTGTTGTTGCGCTGCTCATTCATCCAGCTTTGCAATTCCTGGTCAGATGAGCCGCACGCCGACAAAAAGGCAGTCAAACAAACGAGTGCGATCGCAGTTGCTGTTTTGCTGGAGATCATTTTTTATCTCCTTTGGCTGCTGAGCCAGCCGGCGCTGTTTTGCGCTGCAAGGTAACTTCGTCTTTGTCCAGATAGCGAAAGGTTTTTGCCGTGGTGTCCATGGTCAGGACACCTTCTCTCGCAGGCGTCAGCGTCAGGTTGTTCAGCGTCACGATGCGGGACAAATATGCAATATCCGCAGCAAAAGCCCCCATGTCGTGGTAGCGGCCTGTCACGCGCACCGCAATAGGCAGTTCAGCGTAGTATTCCTTGACAATCACCTGCCCAGGCCTGAACAGTTCAAACTGCAAGCTACGTCCCAACCCAGCCTGGTTGATGTCAGACAAGAGGGCGTCCATCTCGGCCTTGCCCGGCAATTGCTTTTCAAGCTGCGTGACGTACTGTTGTACCTGTTCGCGCTGCTTTTTAAGAGCGTCCAGGCTCGCTGCCTGCGTCAGTTTTTTGGAAAAGTCTTCCCTCAGCTTGATTTCCGTTGCGGTCTCGGCAGTCAATTCTTCTTCAGAGGAACTCAGCCAGACAAACCACAACGCGACAACCACGAAAACTGTGACGGCGGCACACAACAAATAGCGCGGAATCGCCGGCCAGGACGGTGGGTCATTCGGATTGAGTCCGACAAACTGTGACTTCAACTCATTTTGCAGGGCTGCAAAATCAATATCGATTTTCGGAATTTTTGCCATGGTCAACCCTGATTCAAACTTTAGCGGCGCTTGTAGCGGAATGCGGTGGCTTGACCGCGACGCCGGCAGCTGCAGAAGGTTTGGCCTCATCGCTGGCGCGCTTGAGAGATACCCGCATCGAAAAATTGGACACACGACGCTGGTCTCGTGCCGACAGTGAGACAGTAGCAGCCGTAATTTCAACCAGCTCAGGGCGATACAAGGTGCTGCTGTTATTGGCCAGATTGCGCAACAATTCAGAAACACGTTCATTGGACTGCGCCACACCCGTGATCAATACGGTCTGGTTGTCCTGTTTCATGCTGTTGATGTAAACACCGTCTGGCAGCTGCTTGACCAGTTCGGTCAACAAATAGACCGGCAGGTTGCGGTTGCCCTGCAACTCTTCGACCGCGCCCTGACGGGCACGAAGGGCGGCAATTTCCTGCTGCAAACCAGCGATGTCTTTGATTTGACCATCCAGCTTGGTAATTTCAGTTTTTAGCAGCGTATTTTTGGCTTTTTGACTTGAAATCTGGCCCTGATACCAGGAGTAAACGCCGCCACAAATCAGGCCACCGAGCAGGGCAGCAATGCCCAAAGTAACAAAAAAGAACTCGCGTTTTTTCTTGCGTGCCGCTTCGCGATGAGGAAGAAGGTTAATCAAAATCACCGCAGAAACCTCCGCAAAGCCAGGCCGCAGGACGTCAGGTAAGACGCTGCCTCACGCCGCATTTTCTTTTCTTTAATGTCGCTGCCGATGGTCATGCCCTGAAATGGATCGGCCTGCATGCAGGCAAACGACGTTTGCTGGGTAACAGACGCCGTGAGACCTGGCAAAGACGACGAGCCGCCGGCCAGCATCACATAGTCGACTTTGTTGTGTGGCGTACTGGTGAAGAAAAACTGCAGCGCCCGGCCAATTTCTTGCGCCATGCTTTCTACAAAGGGTTTTAAAACACCTGTTTCATAGTCTTCCGGCAAATCGCCGCTGCGTTTTTTGGTCTCTGCTTCTTCAGGGGAAAACCCATATTGGCGCACAATGAGCTGGGTGAGTTGGCCCCCCCCGAAAGCCTGATCCCGTTCGTACAGCTCTTCGTCGTTTTTGATCACTTGCATACTGGTGGTCAAAGCACCAACTTCAAAAAGCGCCACCAGGGTGTCCAAACCCTTGTCAGGCAGGTTTTCAATCAGCCGGTGCACAATTAAAAGCCTTGCAAGCGCAAATTCA
>JANMIH010000249.1:0-3934 GCA_031375685.1 Polaromonas sp.
GCCATCAACCCGAAAATCCCGTACAACGCGGAAACCGACTTCACGCCGATTGCCTATGTGGCCTCATCGCCCAATGTGGTGGTGGTGCCCAACACGCTGCCAGTTAAAACCATGCGCGAGCTGATTGACTACGCGCGTAAAAATCCGGGCAAGTTGAACTACGCCTCTAGCGGCAATGGCACGATTGTTCATTTGACGACCGAGTATTTCAAAGCCCAGTCGGACACGTTTATTTTGCACATACCGTACCGCGGAACAGCCTTGGCCATCCCTGATTTGGTAAGTGGCAAGGTCGATGTGCTGTTTGATTCGTTTGTCACCGGTATGCCGCATGTCAAAGACGGCAAGCTGCGGGCCCTGGCGGTGACCACCGCCAAACGCAGCGCACTCGCCCCCGACATGCCCACCGTGTCCGAGGTGTTGCCTGGGTTTGAGTCTGTCACCTGGTTTGGCGTGTACGGTCCCAAAAATATGCCGGCCGACCTGAGCACCAAAGTCAACCAGGCCGTCAATGCTGCGCTGGCTGATGCCGATGTCAAAGAGCGCTTCGCCCGCCTGGGTGCAGAACCCACGGGTGGCAGCAGCCAAGCCTTTGCCGCGATGGTCAAAGCCGACAATACCAAGTGGAAAAAAATCATTGCTGACCGCAAGATTTCTGTCGAATAAATCCAACTTTTCAAGCCTCATGAACTTCAATTTCAACAACCCCTACACCACCACCCGGATACCGGTATTCGCCCGGAACGTGGTGTCCACGTCGCACCCGCTGGCATCAACGGCCGGGCTGCGCATGCGCCTGCTGGGGGGTAATGCGGTGGATGCAGCCATTGCCGCTGCGGCTGTGATGACAATTGTTGAGCCGGTCAGCAACGGCTTGGGCAGCGATGCCTTTGCCCTGATCTGGGATGGCAGGGAGTTACATGGTTTGAACGCCTCAGGCCGTGCGCCACAGGCCTGGACGCCAGAACACTTCAAACGCAAATACCCCGGCAACACCACACCACCCAAGCGTGGCATGGACTCTGTGACCGTGCCCGGGGCGGTCGGTAGTTGGGCGGCGATGAGCGAGCGCTTTGGCAAACTGCCGTTTGCGGAGCTGATGCAGCCGGCCATCGAGATTGCTGAACGCGGCTACCTCTTGAGCCCGGTGGTGCAGCAAAAGTGGGCGGCGGCCACGCCAGAACTTCAGGGGCTGCCTGGCTTTGCCAACGCTTTTTTGCCTTGGGGTCGCGCACCCCATGTCGGCGAGTTGTTTCAATTCAAAGCTGCGGCCAAAGGTTTAAGGGCAATAGCTGCTACCAAAGGCAAAGCCCTGTATGGCGGCGAAATAGCCGAAGCGATTGTCAAATTCTCCCAAGCCAACGGCGGCAGCCACACGCTGAAAGACTTTGCTGGCTACCAACCCGAGTGGGTCAAGCCCATCAGCAAAAACTACCGGGGTCACACCCTGCATGAGATTCCGCCGAACGGCCAAGGCATTGCTGCGCTGATTGCGGTGGGCATTCTGGACAAGTTTGACGTGGCCGGCCTGGCTGTGGACGGTGTGGATTCCCAGCATTTGCAGATCGAAGCCATGAAGCTGGCCTTTGCTGACGTGTACAAATACGTGGCCGAGCCCTCATCAATGGCGGTGACGCCCGAGCAAATGCTGGACGACGTTTACCTGGCCAGCCGTGCCAAACTGATTGACATGAAAAAGGCGCAAGACTTTGGGGCGGGCAATCCTGTGAAGGGCGGCACGATTTACCTGAGCACGGCAGACGAAGACGGCATGATGGTGAGTTTTATCCAGAGCAACTACATGGGCTTTGGCTCGGGCTGCGTGGAGCCGGAGTTTGGCATCAGCCTGCAAAACCGGGGCCACGGCTTCAGCATGAACGACGGTATCAACCAGGTCGCGCCTGGCAAGCGGTCGTTTCACACCATCATTCCGGCGTTTTTGACCAAAGACGGCAAACCCGTGATGTCTTACGGCGTGATGGGGGCCAACATGCAGCCGCAGGGCCACATGCAAACGCTGGTACGCATGCTGGACTACAAGCAAAGTCCACAAGCCGCCTGCGACGCACCGCGCTGGCGCTACAACGCAGGGTTTGAGATCAATGTCGAAGCCGCAATGAACCCGACGACGGTGCAAGGGCTGGCTGAACGTGGTCACCGCATGGAAGTCATCAACGACTCTTACCAGGACTTTGGCGCAGGCCAGTTCATCTGGCTGGCAGGTGACCCGAAAATTGAAGGCTATGTGGCCGCCAGCGACGCGCGACGTGACGGCCAGGCGGTCGGGTTTTAAGCCCGAGCGCATCCAAACAGTGCATTTTGCCTCTTTTCAAGTATCAAATTGGCCTTTATGCCAATCAATCCGGGCGTAAGCAGCTATTAATACAATAGCACCCAAAAACCATCTGGGCACAGGTCTGTTGCTGGCGGTGATGGGCTCCATTGCCTTCAGTGGCAAGGCCATCATCGTCAAGCTGGCCTACCGCTATGGGGTGGATGCTGTCACGCTCATCATGCTGCGCATGCTGTTTGCGCTGCCGTTTTTCGCCGTTCTGGCCTGGTGGGCCAGCCGAGGCAAGCCGCCTTTGACACGCAAAGACTGGCTGGGCGTGCTGGGTTTGGGCTTCACCGGCTATTACCTCGCCAGTTTTCTGGACTTTACCGGGCTGGCTTACATCAGCGCATCACTGGAGCGGCTGATTCTGTACCTCAATCCCACGCTGGTCATGCTGCTGGGCTTGGTGATTTACAAGCGCCGTATCACCGGCCAGCAGCTCTTTGGCATGGGCATCAGCTACTGCGGTGTGGCGCTTGTGTTTGGTCATGAGATGGCCGTGCAGGGCGTGGGCGAGCGCAGTGGTGCCGCCTGGGGCGCGTTGCTGGTTTTTTTAAGTGCCATCAGTTACGCCATTTACCTGGTTTACAGCGGCGAGCTGGTCAAGCGTCTGGGTGCGTTGCGTCTGGTCGGGCTGGCGACAACGGTAGCCTGCCTGCTTTGCATTGCGCAGTTTGTGGTGCTGCGGCCTTTAAGCGCGGCCCTGGTCGCTCCTGAAGTGGTGTGGCTGTCACTCCTCAATGCCACGGCATGTACCGCAGCACCCGTACTCATGGTGATGATGGCGATTGAGCGCATCGGCTCGGGTGCCACTGCCCAAACTGGCATGGTTGGACCCATGTCTACCATCCTCATGGGTGTGCTGATTTTGGGTGAACCGTTTGCCGCCTGGGTGGCGGCGGGAACGGTGCTGGTGATTACTGGAATCTTTGTTTTTACACATCGAAAAAGTTAGCGCTACCTGCGCACAGACGCCAGTTTTTGCAGCCGCTGGGGGATCGTCAAGGCCGGCTGGCCTGTAAAACCATCGAGGCGGTTGCCCATGGCCAGCTCCAGCTGGTTCAGGCGCAATTGAGCTGGTGGGTGCGTGCTCAATGACAACGCAAACAGCGCATCGTCAGGTGCGGCGGTGCGCAACTGCTGCAAAACAGCCACCAGACCATACGGGTCAAACCCGGCGCGTGCAGCCAGCGCCACACCGCTGCGGTCAGCCTCCAGCTCGTCGCTTTGGTCCAGGCCCTTGGTGTACATGTTGCGACCCAGCGCCAGCAACTGGCCTGATACAAGACCGCCCAAGTCGTTTCTGAGCTGTGAGCTGATCGCCTGGGTCAACAGGCCGGCACGCGCCGCCTTGTTCAGGGCAATCAAGTGGTGTTTTGAGGTGACATGAACAATCTCGTGCGCCAAAATACCTGCCAGCTCGGCTTCATCGGCGACCCGGTCTATCAAGCCTTTGGTCACATATTAAGTCAATCGAAAGTAAAGCCTCATACTTTTGCGTAAGCGCAAGTCGGCGTTCCAAAGAATCCGGCCACGATGTCGGGTAGCTTTTGCAATCTGTGCATAACGCGCTCGACACTCTTTTTGAGTTCTTCCTTG
>JANMIH010000347.1:0-3979 GCA_031375685.1 Polaromonas sp.
TCCAGCAGACCAATACCGCGCACTTCGAGCAGGTTTTGCAGCAGGTCCGGGCAGCGCCCTTCCAGTGTGGTTTGGTTGATGCGGTACAAATCTACTGCATCATCGGCCACCATGCCGTGGCCGCGTGAAATCAGCTCCAGGCCAAGCTCGCTTTTGCCGAGGCCCGATTCGCCAGTGATCATCACGCCCAAGCCCAAAATGTCCATGAACACACCATGCATCGAAGTGCGGTCGGCAAAGTGCTTGGACAGGTAGGCGCGCAGCACATCAATCACAAAGGCAGCTGACTCGGGTGTGGAGAACATCGGCAGCCCGGCCCGCTCGCACATGGCCAGCAGCGTGTCTGGCGCGGTTTGCCCGTCTGCCACCACTAAAACGGGCGGTTCTAGCTTGATGATGCGCGAGACGCGCCGTGCGCAGGCGTCGTCACCCGCATTGAGCAAATAAGCGACTTCGCGCTCGCCCAAAATTTGTACCCGGTACGGGTGAATGTAGTTCAGGTAGCCGACCAGATCGGCACCTGATCGGGCCGCCCGAACCGCTACTTCATCGAACCGCCTCTCTGAAGCACCCAGGCCAGCGACCCATTCCCACTTCAGGTTGGTGCGGTGGTCTTCAAATAAAACATCAGCGCTGATCGCGGTGGGTTTCATGCTGAAAGGCGCGTTATGCGGCCGACTGCCAGGAGGCAATCAAATGGTGCAAAGCGGTTGCGTCTGTCGTGGTTTTGAGTTTTTCACGCAATATGCCGTCGCTGAGCAGTTCTGCGATTTCAGACAAAATTTCAAGGTGTTTTTGGGTCGCGGCTTCTGGAACCAGCAAAAAAATCAACATGGCAACGGCTTGCTCGTCAGGTGCGTCAAAGCCAATCGGTGTCGCCAACTGAAAAACCGCTGCCATCGGCGCTTTCAGCCCCTTGATGCGGCCGTGCGGTATGGCCACACCGTGCCCCAAACCCGTTGAGCCCAGGCGCTCGCGCGCAAAAAGACTGTCGGTGATGAGTGCGCGGTTCAGGCCGTGCATGTTTTCAAACAGCAAGCCGGCTTCTTCAAAAGCACGCTTTTTGCTGGTCGCATCAACGCTGACCAGAACCTGGGCAGGGGGCAAAATTTGCGAAAGTCGGTTCATAGGGCTTGATAAGTCGGCAAATTATGCACTTTATGCAGCGCTTGAAAATATTTAGACGGATTTAGGCCGTAAAAAAGCCGCCATCTGTGGGCGGCTTGCGTCAACGCCGTGGCGCTTCAAGCGTGCAAGTCTGGCTGGCGCTTGGCTGAAATATGGTGGTGGTCCTTGATTTTGGTTTTGTGGCGCGCCACCTGGCGGTCCAGTTTGTCGGTCAGTTCATCCACAGCGGCATACAAGTCGGCATGTGAGCTTTCAGCAAAAATATCGCGGCCCTTGACATGCACGTTGCATTCAGCGCGTTGTCGGCTGTCTTTTTCTTTCATGTTGTCAACGGTGAGTAGCACTTTGACGTCGACCACCTGGTCAAAGTGGCGGGTAATCCGGTCGAGTTTGCTGGTCACGTAGCCGCGCAGAGCGGGGGTGACTTCAAGATGGTGGCCGCTGATCGTCATGTTCATAAAAAAGACTCCTTTTGAAGGAAGGCACGGGACACAAAAACCGCCTGGGTGGGCAGCAACGAAAACAACTCACTTAAACCCACTATGCGCGCTAAATTGGCCAAATGCAACCTTGCAGCGCACAAATAAATGCAACTTTTTGCGTTATTTGCCAAGTATTTGCAAGCTAGTATTGAAGTTCGGTCACCTATTCAAAGTTCATTGACCCTTTGGATTTTCAAAAATGTCACTTGAAACCATCATCTCCTCAGGATTGACGCGCCCCAAGGACGACCGCCATGCGCTGGTGTTGATGGGCGGCGGTGCACGTACGGCTTACCAAGTGGGTGTATTGCAAGCGCTGGCCAGCATGCTCAGTCTGGCAAGTCCTAAAGCAGACCCGGACTTTCCTTTCAAAATTCTGGTGGGCACATCAGCAGGTGCGCTCAATGTCACATATTTGGCCAGCAGGGCCAGCGACGGCCTGCACGCCTTTACTTACCTGGCCAACTTTTGGGGTGCCTTGCGCTCAGAGCAGGTGTATCACCTGAAAGTACCTGCCTGGATACGCTCCAGCCGTATCGCAGCGGCGTTATTTTTGTCCCAGCAGGTGCGCAAGCAGCAGGCATTTTTAGACAACACGCCGCTGGTAGACACATTGCACAAAGCCATCGCACTGAACAAGATTGAAACTGCATTGCAGGGCAATACCTTGCATGCGCTGGCTGTTACGGCGTCCAGCTACAGCAGTGGCGTTCACTGGACGTTTTGCCAAACGGCACATGGCAAAGCCGTCAACTCCTGGAGCAGGCCCGGCCGCCGGGCAGATTTTCAACCCATCACCATCGAGCATTTGATGGCTTCGAGCGCCCTGCCGTTTATATTTCCCGCCACGCCGTTGTGGGTGGACGGCAAGCGGGAATATTTTGGCGATGGCTCCATGCGGCAAAGCTCGCCCTTGTCACCAGCTTTGCATCTGGGGGCGTCCAAAGTGCTGGTGATTGGCGTTGGCCAGCCTGAGCGCGCCGGGCTGGCCGGTGCGCAAACGCTGGCAGGAGAACGCCCCAAACTGGGGGCGATTGCCGGCCATGCCATGGCCAGTGTGTTTCAGGACACCTTGCAGGCCGACGTTGAACAAGCCCAGCGTGTGACGCAAACCATGCGCCAGTTGCCGCGCGAGGTGGCGATGGTGATGCCTTACCGCCCGGTGGATGTGCTCGCGATTTCACCCTCGCAGTCACTGGACGAGCTGGCGCAGTCGCACGCGCACGAGCTGCCCATGGCCACCTACAACGCCCTGGCCGGTTTGGGCGCAGTGGGCAGCAAGAGCAGCCCCGGCGGCGCGGCCATTGCCAGCTATCTGCTGTTTGAGCCGGGCTTTCTCAAAGCGCTGATGGCTTTGGGTGAGCGTGATGCGTATGCGCGCAAAACTGAATTGCTGGCATTTTTTGGCCCGGAACTGCGATAATCAAAGCATCTTCACTACGGAGAAATCCTTGGAAACTAGCAGTAGCAGCTAGCTTTCAGCACCGCAGACTGATGTTGTCACGGGTGTTGGAGGCAATAGCTCTTTCACCCTCTTTTTTATCCGGCTGACGGCTTTTCAGGCTGATCGTCGATACAACAGGCAACCTGTCATGCTCAATATTTTTACGCTCGCCAACGGCAGGCTCTTTCAGGAAGAAATCGAGTCGCTTGAAGAACTCTCCAGGTTCCAGCCCATCTGGGTTGACCTCGAATCTCCCACACCTGAAGAAAAACGCTGGGTCAAACAGTACTACGGCCTGTCGATTCCTGAGGACGCAATGGACGAGGACATTGAGGAGTCGGCTCGTTTTTACGAAGAAGACAACGGCGAGCTGCACATTCGGTCAGACTTTTTAGTCGCTGATGAGCAGGAACCGCGCACAGTGCGGGTGGCTTTTATTTTGAACCTGGTCAACGACGACCTCAAAAGCAAGGGCGTGCTGTTTTCGATTCACGACGAAGACGTGCCAGTTTTCAGGCTGCTGCGGATGCGCGCGCGCCGGGCGCCGGGCCTGATTGAGGACGCCAAGGAAGTGCTGCTCAAGCTGTTCGACGCCGATGCGGAATACTCGGCCGATACGCTGGAGGGCATCTACGACGAGCTGGAGCGGGTCAGCCGCAAGGTGCTGTCCGGCGACGTGACCGACGCGCTGGCCGGCGAAGTGCTCGGTGCCATCGCCCGCCAGGAAGACCTGAACGGCCGCATCCGCCGCAACGTGATGGACACGCGCCGCGCGGTGAGCTTCATGATGCGCAGCAAGATGCTCAACGCCGAGCAGTTTGAAGAGGCGCGGCAAATCCTGCGCGATATCGACTCGCTCGACTCCCACACCGCGTTCCTGTTCGACAAGATCAATTTTTTGAGGGATGCCACGGTCGGTTTCATC
>JANMIH010000359.1:0-10094 GCA_031375685.1 Polaromonas sp.
TAAATTCAGGAGCTGCTTGCGCCGGTATTTATTGGTCTGCAGGCCGATTTGACCATTAAAAAGCCCTCAAACATGATGTTTGAGGGCTTTTTTCGTGAGCTATTGTGCTCAGGCTGCGGCTAACCAGTAACCTGAGTTGAAAGGGCTGCTCATGCGCAGCGCCAGCGGTGACACATCGAGTAGTTTGTCGGTAGGCATGGCTTCTTCGCCCTCTGCTGCTACCACTTGAGCCTCGTTAGCCCGATCCCCTTGGCTATTGTCTGGGGAGCGGGCTACAGAAAAGAATAGAAGCACCGGAACGGGATCTTTCGATCCGCCCAGTAGTCAGCGGCATCCCTGAAGATGTCCAGCAGTTGCTCACGCGCCTCTTTGTCAAACTTGGCGTGTGCGGGGATTTGCTCCAGCACCACGATAAAGCCGGGTTGCGGGCCTGATTTGTGAACCAGGTCTGTCAGGCAGTCATACAACGCATCAAAATTTTTGCCGAAGTGTGCGGGAAAGGTGTACTGGGCGGCAACCATGTCCAGAATGTCCTGTTTGCTCTGAGCGCTGCTCAGGTTGGCGTACAGGAAATGCTGGCCGAGCTGCGTTGCGGCATCCTGCAACTCCGGTACGCGAAACGCGCGAATCGATTGCACGATGTTGGGTCGAATTCCTTTTAAAGGCATGTCAGCTTCCTTACGAAGTGGTGTGTCCATCTCCGTGTGTCTTTCTACAAAATGATCAAAACTCAAAATAACAACCCGTCTATAAAAAAACAATCACTGGGCGATCTTGCGAAAGCTGGCGTAATGGTCGTCGGTGTAATAACACGCATCAGGTGCAGTCGGCTTGATGCCACCACACACAATGCGCCTTGCGCCCCGCGTACGTTCACCCGGTGTTTTGACGGTGTATTCACGGTAAAAACCGCGATTTTTGGCGGGGAGAATCCTCTCCCGATTGCCAAACACCGTGCCATCCTTGTCGTACCTGAACGGACCGCCTTTGTAAATTAACTTCATCATGTCCTGACCTTGAGCGGGCAACTGTGCCAGCGCAATCGTGCCGATCGCATCAGCTGATGCTGGGCCCTTGCCGTGCACCAAACTTGTGCTTGCCAGCATCAAACCCAAACTCAGCAAACCAACCATCAGGGCTGATTTGGCGGACTTTTTGGCCACCTGCCCATCCCAATTGCAGAACATGAAAAAACCTTTTCTTGGATGTCAGAGACACCACAGTCGCCCATTTCGGACCGGGTTAACCCTTAAAATTCAAGAAGTATAGTGTGCCGCAAGTTAAAAAAAAACGCAATAGCCTGCTGAAAATTAAGGCAGAAACAGGGTTGCCCCAGCCAACTAAAGTTAGTGCTAGCTATCTAGGACAGGCTTATCTCGCAGCGTTTGCGTCAGCCACGGTCAAAGCTGTCATATTTACAATTCTGCGCACAGTCGCACTGGCTGTGAGGATATGCACAGGTTGCGCTGCACCTAGCAGCACGGGGCCAATGGCAATGTTGCCGCCAGCGGCGGTTTTCAGCAGGTTGTACGAAATATTGGCGGCATCAATGTTGGGGAAGACCAGTAAATTGGCGTCGCCCATCAAGGCACTGTGCGGCATGATCGCCTCACGCTGTTTGCCGTCCAGTGCCACATCGCCGTGCATTTCGCCGTCCACTTCCAGCCACGGCGCCTGCTCGCGCAGCAGTTCCAGTGTGCGGCGCATTTTGCGGGCGCTGGGTTCATTGCTGCTGCCAAAGTTGGAATGCGACAGCAACGCCGCTTTGGGTTTGATGCCAAATCGCATCATCTCCTCAGCCGCCAGCGCGGTGATTTCGCACAGCTCTTCAGGGGAGGGGTCGTAGTTGACATGTGTATCGACCAAAAAGATCTGGCGGTCGGGCAGCAGCAGGCCGTTCATGCAGGCGTACACCGGCATGTCCTGTTGGGTGCTGTCCGCACCGCCCGGGTGCTTGCCGATGACCTGGTCAATGTATTGCAAATGTGTGTTGGTGGTCCCCCAAGTGCCGCAAATCAGGCCGTCCACCTCGCCCTTGCGCAGCAACATCGCGCCAATCAGCGTGAGTCTGCGGCGCATTTCAATCTTGGCGGTTTGCACGGTGGTGCCCTGGCGCTCGGTCAGGCGGTGGTAGGTTTGCCAGAAGTCGCGGTAGCGCGGGTCTTGCTCAACGTTGACAACGTCGTAGTCCAACTCTTCTTTCAGGCGCAAGCCAAATTTTTCAATCCGCTTGGCAATCACCGCAGGCCGACCTATCAATGTGGGGCGCGCCACGCCCTCATCAACCACAATCTGACAGGCACGCAAGACGCGTTCTTCTTCACCTTCGGCGAAGGCCACACGTTTTTTGGTGGCGCGTTTGGCAGCATCAAAAATGGGCTTCATGGTCGTGCCCGACGCGTACACAAAGTTTTGCAGCTTGGCGCGGTAGGCTTCCATGTCAGCAATCGGGCGCAGCGCCACGCCGCTGTCTGCCGCCGCTTTGGCCACGGCGGGCGCGATTTTCATCATCAGGCGCGGGTCGAACGGTTTGGGTATCAAATACTCCGGGCCAAAGGCGAGTTTTTCACCAACATAGGCGGCCGCCACCACTTCGCTTTGCTCGGCCTGCGCCAGCTCGGCAATGGCGTGGACAGCGGCAATTTCCATCTCAATCGTGATGGTTGATGCACCCGCATCCAGCGCACCCCTGAAGATGTACGGGAAGCACAGAACGTTGTTGACCTGGTTTGGGTAGTCGGTACGGCCGGTGGCAATGATGGCGTCGTCCCGCACGGCTTTCACGTCGTCGGGATTGATCTCGGGGTTCGGGTTGGCAAGGGCAAAAATAATGGGCTTGGCAGCCATTTTTTTGACCATGTCCTGCTTGAGCACGCCGCCAGCCGACAAGCCCAAGAAAATATCTGCGCCTTCAATCACATCGCTCAAACTGCGCGCATCAGTTTTCTGTGCAAACTGTATCTTGTCTTCGTCCATCAGCTCGGTACGGCCTTCGTAGACCACACCCGCCAAATCCGTCACAAAGATATTTTCACGTGCGATACCAAGCTTGACCAGCAGGTTCAAACAAGCCAGCGCCGCTGCACCCGCGCCAGACGTCACCAGCTTGACCTGACCCGGTGCTTTTCCCACCACCTTGAGCGCGTTCAAAATCGCCGCGCCAACGGTAATCGCCGTGCCGTGCTGGTCGTCATGAAACACCGGAATTTTCATGCGCTTGCGCAGCTCGCGTTCGACATAAAAGCAGTCTGGGGCCTTGATGTCTTCCAGATTGATGGCACCGAATGTCGGCTCCAGCGACGCGATGATGTCGACCAGCTTGGCCGGGTCTTTTTCGTCAATCTCAATGTCAAAAACATCAACGCCCGCAAACTTTTTAAACAAGACAGCCTTGCCCTCCATGACAGGCTTGGAGGCCAGCGGGCCAATGTCCCCCAGGCCCAGCACGGCGGTGCCGTTGGTAATGACAGCCACCAAATTTCCGCGTGCGGTGTATTTGAAGGCATTGTTGGGGTCTTTGACGATCTCTTCACAAGGAGCCGCCACGCCGGGCGAGTAAGCCAGCGCCAGGTCGCGCTGGTTGGTCAGTTGCTTGGTCGCAGCAATTTGCAGCTTGCCAGGGGTCGGGAACTCGTGATACTCCAGCGCGGCCAGGCGCAATTCGGCGCGTTTGTCGGCAGTGTTCAGGGGCGTGTTGGGCATGGGCAAGAGTCTCCGGCGTTGACGGTCAAATGGCCGTCAGTTTTGTAAGGTGAGTGATTGTAGGCCGCATGGTGAGTCCAACACAGTTGGTAATGCTACGTAAATGACATGCGTTCATGCTGATTTGGCCTGCCCCTACAATTTCATTTTGCAATTCAAAAGATGGCCATTCATGCCCCATTCGTCCGAACGCCGCTGGGCCCTGGCACTGCTTTTGATCACGCCTTTGCTGTGGTCGGTCAACTATCTGGTCGGACGCTTGGCACCCGGCACCATCGCGCCGCACATGCTGGCACTGCTGCGCTGGACCATCGCTGCCCTGATATTGCTGCCCTTTGCCTGGTCAGAGCTGTCGGCCAAACGGACTTCGCTGTTTAACAATGCCTGGCATCACCTCGTTTTTGGCGCTTTGGGCATGTGGATTTGCGGCGCCTGGGTGTACATCGGCGCGCGCACGACCGGTGCCACCAATATCGCGCTGATTTACGCGCTGTCGCCAGTTTTTATTGCGCTGGTGTCCAGTCTTTGGCTGCGCGAGAGGCTGGGCTGGCTGCAGTGGCTGGGCATCGCGCTGGCCTTTGCCGGGCTGGTGCATGTGGTCATCAAAGGGCAATGGGGAGCGCTGGCGCAAGTCAAACTGGTGGTGGGTGACTTGTGGATACTGCGTGCCACCGTCAGCTGGACGCTGTATTCGATCTTTCTCAAGCGCTGGCCATCAGACTTCAGTCCCATTGCCAGGCTGGTGCTCATCATCAGCGGCGGGGTTCTGGTGTTGATCCCTTTGACGACGCTAGAGGCGCTGTCTGGGCTGCCAATGACGCAAACCTTTTGGGGCTGGAAGACTGTTGCGTTGGTTGTATCAGCGGGCATCATACCCGGAGCGGGCGCTTACTTGGCCTACTCAACACTGCAAAAAACCTTGGGTGCGGCGCGCGCCAGTTTGACGCTGTACCTGGGGCCCTTGTACGCGGCTTTGGTGGCTTATTTTGTGCTGGGTGAACCGATTCAGGGCTACCACGCGCTGGGGGCAGCGGTGATTTTGCCGGGGATTTATCTGGCGTCTCGATCGGCTTTTAAGCCGTGACCTTGAAGCCGCAACTTTAAAAAGCTGTGAGATGTTTTTATGCACCCAAGCCAACTTAAGCTCATCAAGCCTGCCGATCTTGGTCAAACAAACCGCCCCCGCAAATAGCCAATTATTTTTTCAGAATCGTAAAGCCACTGGCTGTCTCCAGACGCATCAGTGATTTTCAGGCAGGGCACTTTGGTTTGCCCGCCTTCACGTGTCAGAGTGTCGCGGTCAACGCCAGGCGGCTGCGCGTCAACATGCCTGATTTTCAGTGACTGACGCGCTATTTGGTGCCGCACTTTCATGCAAAACGGGCAGGTTTTGTAGTGGTACAACACCAGGCTTTGGCAGTCCTGGTCAACAACCGCCTGAGCGGCTGGTGTGCGAACAACGCCTTGTGGACGGGTCAGCCTGTCTTTGAGCAGCATCACCGGGCCAAGGATGATGCGCAGGGTCTTGAAGAAATAACGAATAAGTATTTTCATATCGGGTGATGAACGGTTTAACCGCGCATCAAAGCCTCAATCTCATCTGCCTTCACCGGCACACCGCGTGTCATCAGCTCACAGCCCTTGGCTGTTACCAGCGCGTCGTCTTCAATCCGGATGCCGATGTTCCAGAACGCTTTGGGCACGCCCTTGGCGGGGCGCACATAAATACCGGGCTCAATCGTCAGCACCATGCCAGCGCGCAAAATCCGGGGTGGTTTTTTCATGACCATTTCACCCAGCGGGTCGCGCTCTTGGCGCGGTTTGCTGCCGGGCTCGGTGTAGTCGCCGCAGTCGTGCACGTCCATGCCCATCCAGTGGCCGGTGCGGTGCATGTAAAACTGGCGGTAGGCGCCGCTTGCCAGCACGTCGTCAACGCTGCCGTGTTTCATTGCATCAAGCAAGCCCACATCCAGCATGCCTTGCGCCAGCACGCGGGTGGCTGCGTCGTGCGGGTCGGTAAAGCGCTTGCCAGGCTTGGTCACTTGGATGGCAGCAACTTGGGCGGCCAAGACAATGTCGTACAACGTGCGCTGGGCGAGTGTGAATTTGCCATTCGCCGGGAAGGTGCGGGTGATGTCGCTGGCGTAGCCATCGAGTTCGCAGCCTGCGTCTATCAGGCACAAGTCGCCGGACTTGAGTTCAGCATCCGCCGCGCGGTAATGCAAAATGCAGGCGTTTGCGCCCGCCGCCACGATGCTGGTGTAGGCCGGATACTGCGAGCCGTTGCGACGGAATTCATGCAGCAACTCGGCCTCTAAATGATATTCACGCAGGCCACCTTTAACAGGTTGGCGCAGCATGGCGGCACTGGTTTGCATGGCGCGGATGTGCGCATTTGCCGAAATCGCCCCGGCCCGGCGCAAGATGGCGATTTCATGCGCGTCCTTGATCAAACGCATGTCGTCGAGCACCTTGCACAGGTCGTGCTGGCTGGTCGGGCATTCAGCGCCGTAGCGAATGCGCGAACGCACTTTGGTCAACCAGCCATCGACTTGTGTCTCCAGCCCCTTGTGGGTGGCAAACGGGAACCACACCGCCGCCTGGTGGGTCAGCAGCGCTGGCATTTTTGCGTCCAGCTCATCAACGCTAAAGGCTTCGTCAACACCCAGAGCCTGAACCGCTGCTTTCGGGCCGAGACGGATGCCGTCCCAAATCTCGCGTTCCATGTCTTTGGGGCGGCAAAACAGGGTGGTCTTGCCGGTTGAATCAATGATCAGCCAGCCGCCGGGCTCGGTAAAACCTGTCAGGTAATAAAAGTAGCTGTCGTGCCGATACGGGTAGTCACTGTCGCGGTTGCGGGGTGCTTCAGGCGCGGTGGGTAAAAGCGCAATGCCCCCACCAGCAACCTTGAGGGCTTTGGCCACAAGGGCGCGGCGTTTTTGGTAAACAGTCATGGTCATAAAGTGTTTCAGGTCCGGTTTAATTCTGCCAAGCGTTCAGGCGTGCCCACATCCGTCCAGTCGCCCAGGTACAGCTCGGCGCTGACCTGGCCATTGTCCATTGCAGCGCGAAGCAGGGGCGCCAGCGGGGCTTTGATGCCTTGCGGGTTGCCAAACGGCAAGCCATCAAAAAACGCTTTGCGATACAACGCAATGGTACTGAAGGTGTAGCGGGGTTGCGAGCTGTCGGCAGGCAGATTCAAAGCCAGCCCATCAGCGCTCAAGCCAAAGTCACCCTGTAAGTTGTGCGCTGGGTTGTGTACCAGCCACAGGTGCGCCAGCTTGCCACTGGCTGCAAAGCGGTCAACCGCGCTTTGGGTAAACAAGAAGCCTGGCGTGAACACATCACCGGCCAGCACCCAAAACACATCACCCAGCAGCGGCAACGCCCTTGCCACACCGCCAGCCGTCTCCAGCGCAGCACCAAAATCGACACCCTCGTGTGAGTATGAAATTGATAGCTGCTTGCGCACGTATTGATTGGGTTGAAGGCGTATTTGATGCTTAAAATGAGGCTCAAACTGACCTCCTAGCCAGTCGGTGTTGACAACCAGCCGGGTAAAGCCGCCTTCGGCCAGCGCTTGCACATGCCAGTCGATCAGCGCCCGACCACGTACCTTCAGCAGCGGCTTGGGCGTGGTGTCCGTCAGCAGGCGCATGCGCTGGCCGCGTCCGGCGGCCAGTATCAGGGCAGAAATGGTCATAGGTGGGTGATTATGGCCTGTTTTAGGTGTCAAATATGCCTTAAGACCAATCAATACGGGCGCAAGTAGCTCCTGAATGTGTAGCGACTGTGTCAGACGGTACGGCGCAAAACGCATCCCGTAAAATCATGGATTACCCCAACATCGCCCTATAGGACTCCCCGCATGGCTGACACCACCCCGCTACTGATGGCCAATTCGATTCGCGCGCTCGCCATGGACGCCGTGCAAGCCGCCAACTCCGGCCACCCCGGCGCGCCCATGGGCATGGCCGACATGGCGGTGGCGCTGTGGGGCAGCCATTTGAAGCACAGCCCGCACAACCCGCACTGGTTTGACCGCGACCGCTTTGTTTTGAGCAACGGCCACGGCTCCATGCTGATTTATGCGCTGCTGCACCTGACGGGCTATGCGCTGCCCATGAAAGAACTGAAGAACTTTCGCCAGTTGCACAGCAAGACGCCAGGCCACCCTGAGGTCGGCTACACCCCTGGCGTTGAAACCACCACCGGCCCGCTCGGCCAGGGTTTGACCAATGCCGTCGGCATGGCACTGGCTGAAAAACTGCTGGCCAAGGAATTCAACCGTGAAGGCCACACCGTGGTGGACCACCACACCTATGTCTTCATGGGCGACGGTTGCCTGATGGAAGGCATCAGTCACGAAGCCGCCGCTTTGGCGGGTGCCTGGCGCCTGGGCAAGCTGGTGGCGCTGTACGACGACAACGGCATTTCAATTGACGGCCATGTCGCGCCCTGGTTTATTGACAACACACCGCTGCGCTTTGCTGCTTACGGCTGGAACGTGATTGGCCCGATTGACGGTCATGACGCAGCTGCTGTGTCGACCGCCATTGCCACTGCCAAATCCAATCCAGAAAACAAGCCCACGCTGATTGTGTGTAAAACCCACATCGGCAAGGGCAGCCCGAACCGCGCCAACACCGCCAAAGCGCATGGCGAGCCGCTGGGCCCTGAAGAAATCAAGCTGACGCGCGAAGCCATCGGCTGGCCACATGCCCCGTTTGAAATCCCGGACGAAGCCCGCCAAGCCTGGGACGCCAAGGCCAAAGGCCTGGTGGCCGAGGCCGCCTGGGATGCCAAATTTGCAGCTTACATAGTGGCGTACCCAGCATTGGCGCAAGAGCTGAACCGCCGCATGAAGGGCGACCTGCCCAAGCAGTTTGACCAATTGGCGGTGGACACCATTTTGGCTGCGCACACCAAGGCTGAAACCGTCGCGTCGCGCAAGGCCTCACAACTCGCGCTGGAGGCCTTCACCGCTGGTTTGCCCGACATGCTGGGCGGCTCGGCAGACTTGACAGGCTCCAACCTGACCAACACCAAGTCCACCCCCAACCTGCGCTTTGACATGAACGGTGAAGTGGTTTTAACAGCCAATGCGGAAGGCGTCAGCGCCGGTGGCCGCCACATCAACTACGGCGTGCGCGAGTTCGGCATGGCCGCCATCATGAATGGCGTGGCGCTGCATGGCGGCTACATTCCCTACGGCGGCACCTTCCTGACCTTCAGCGACTACAGCCGCAACGCCATCCGCATGGCGGCGCTGATGAAGTTGCGCGTGATTCATGTCTTCACCCATGACAGCATTGGCCTGGGCGAAGATGGCCCCACCCACCAGTCGATTGAACACGCTGCCAGCCTGCGGTTGATCCCGAACCTGGACGTCTGGCGACCAGGCGACACGGCTGAAACCGCTGTGGCGTGGGCCGTGGCCTTGAAAAACAAAACCAAGCCCACCGCGCTGCTGCTGAGCCGCCAGAATTTGCCTTATGCCCCCAAAGGTGATCTGGGCGAGATCAGCAAAGGCGCGTATGTGCTGTCGGAGCCAAGCGAAGTCGGCCTGAACAAAAAGGCCCAAGCCGTCATCATCGCCACGGGTTCTGAAGTGCAGCTTGCCTTGAAGGCACAAGAGCTGCTGGCGACTTTCAAAATCGCTGTGCGCGTCGTGTCCATGCCCAGCACCACTACGTTTGACAAGCAAAAACCAACCTACAAAACCGAAGTGCTGCCAGAAGGCATACCGCGCATCGCGGTGGAAATGGGCGTGACCGATGGCTGGTGGAAATACGGCTGCGCAGCGGTGGTCGGCATCGACACCTACGGCGAGTCAGCACCTGCGCCTGTGCTGTTCAAGCATTTTGGGTTTACACCTGAGAATGTGGTGGATACGGTGCGCAAGGTGCTGAAAAAGTAATCACGTCGCAAGCAAGTCAATCCTTATTTTTAACCTCAACAGAAAAGACATCATGGCAATCAAAGTAGGCATCAATGGTTTTGGTCGTATCGGGCGCAACGTGCTCCGCACGGCCGTTCAAAACTTCTCAGACATTGAGATCGTTGGTATCAACGACCTGCTGGAGCCTGATTACCTGGCCTACATGCTGCAATACGATTCGGTGCATGGCCGCTTCAAGGGTGATGTATCGGTGGAAGGCAATACGCTGATCGTCAACGGCAAAAAAATCCGCCTCACCCAAGAGCGTGACCCGGCAGCACTGAAATGGAACGACGTCGGCGCTGATGTGGTGCTGGAATGCACAGGCCTGTTTCTCGACAAAGCCGGTGCTGACAAGCACATCGCCGCAGGTGCCAAAAAAGTCATCATCTCGGCCCCGTCCAAAGACGACACGCCCATGTTTGTATTTGGTGTGAACGACAAAACCTAT
>JANMIH010000432.1:0-4382 GCA_031375685.1 Polaromonas sp.
GCCAATCTGAACCCGGTGCTCATCACCGGCATCGCACAAGGTGGCCAGCTCATGACCACCACAGATGTTGACAATTGGCCTGCCGACGCGCAAGGCGTGCAGGGGCCTGAGCTGATGCAGCGCTTTTTGGAGCATGCCGAGCGCTTCAAAACTGAAATTATTTTTGACCACATTCATACCGTTGATTTTTCAAAACGTCCGTTCACACTGACGGGCGACAGTGGCGTGTACACCTGCGATTCACTGATCATTTGCACAGGCGCATCGGCCAAATATCTGGGTCTTGAGTCTGAGGCCGCTTTCATGGGTCGGGGTGTGTCCGGTTGCGCAACCTGCGACGGTTTCTTTTATCGCGAGCAAGAGGTGTGCGTGGTCGGCGGTGGAAACACAGCGGTTGAAGAGGCTCTGTATTTGTCCAACATCGCGAGCAAGGTGTACCTGGTGCATCGCCGTGACAAGTTCAAGGCCGAGGCAATCCTGGTCGACAAACTGAACGAGAAAGTTGCCGCTGGCAAGATTGTCTTGAAAACATTCCATACGCTGGACGAAGTGCTGGGTGATGCAGGTGGCGTAACAGGGGTACGTTTGAAAAGCACCACCGACGAATCGACACAGGACATTGCACTCAAAGGCTGTTTTATTGCCATTGGTCACCAGCCCAACACCGACATCTTTACCGGCCAACTGGACATGAAAGGCGGCTACATCATCACCAAAACCGGGCTGGACGGGTTTGCCACCATGACCAGCGTACCTGGCGTGTTTGCAGCGGGTGATGTACAAGATCATATTTACCGCCAGGCCATTACCAGCGCGGGCACGGGCTGCATGGCGGCACTTGATGCACAGCGGTTTCTAGAGCAAAACGCATAAAATCTCATGCGTTGACCTGAATTTCAGGCTATACTCTGAGGCTTCGCTGGAAAAACCTATGTGTTTTTCCGCATCCGATTTTATTTTTTACGGAGAGTGCTCATGGCACGCGTCTGTCAGGTAACGGGCAAAGGCCCGATGGTAGGAAACAATGTTTCCCATGCCAACAACAAAACCAAGCGCCGGTTCATGCCTAACCTGCAATACCGCCGCTTTTGGGTCGAAACCGAAAATCGTTGGGTGCGCTTGCGCATCACCAGCGCGGGTTTGCGTTTGATCGACAAAAAAGGCATCGACGCGATCCTGGTGGATCTTCGTGCCCGTGGCGAAGTTTAAGGAGTAATCATGGCTAAAGGCGCACGCGAAAAAATCAAGCTGGAATCAACCGCCGGCACTGGTCACTTTTACACGACCACAAAAAACAAGAAAACCACGCCCGATAAAATGCTGATCATGAAATTTGATCCGAAAGCTCGTAAGCATGTGGAATACAAAGAAATCAAGCTAAAGTAGTCTAGTCTGACCAAATTAAACCGCTACCAGCAATGGACAGCGGTTTTTTTTCGTCTGTATATTGCTGTTCGGCTTTTTAAAGTCACAAAAAAGCCGTCCCGGCAAATCACCGGGACGGCTTTTAATGTTAGGTGAGCTTAAGCTTTGGCAGCGCGCAGCTTCAAAGAGAATTCATTGAGGGCTGCTATACCGCTTTGTTCAGCGCGGTTGCACCAGCCTTGCAAATCAACGGTGAGCTGCTCACGTGATGCCGAAGTGGTCAACCACATCTGGCGCAATTCTTCGCGCATGATGACCATCTTGTCGAGCACCGGGTGCTCGGCTCTGGCTTGCGCCAGCTGCGGCTTGGCCGAGGCGGGCACTTTGTCATCGTCGCGATGTAGCCAGCGGTTAGCAGCACGCAAAACAGACACATCGGCATTTTTGGATTTGAGGTTGGCAACTTCTGCCTTGCCAGCATCTCGCAGGGCACGCGCAAAACCAGCCATGACTTCATACCTGTGTGCAATCAATGCCTCGAGCGTTTTTTCATCTGCAACAGGGGCAATGGTCCCCAGTTGAAGCTTGGGCGGCACTTTTTTGACTTTCCCCAGGCCCACCATTTCAAGCGCCCGGATGTAGCCCCAGCCAATGTCAAACTCATAGCGTTTGACAGAAAATTTGGCGGATGTGGGATAGGTGTGATGGTTGTTGTGGAGCTCTTCGCCGCCAATCATGATGCCCCAGGGCGAAATGTTGGTGCTGGCATCAGGCGCTTCAAAATTGCGATACCCCCAGTAATGGCCAATGCCGTTAATGATGCCAGCCGCTGTGACTGGAATCCACATCATCTGAACGGCCCATACCGCCAGGCCAGCAGCGCCAAACAAGGCCAGGTTAATGATCATCATCAAGCCCACGCCTTGCCAGCTGTAGCGGGTGTAGAGATTGCGCTCGATCCAGTCGTTGGGTGTGCCATGACCATACTTGGACATGGTTTCCTTGTTCTTGCTTTCAGCGCGGTACAGCTCGGCACCTTGCCAAAATACTTTTTTGATGCCGTGAGCCTGGGGGCTGTGCGGGTCATCCACCGTTTCGCATTTGGCGTGGTGCTTGCGGTGGATGGACACCCACTCTTTGGTCACCTGACCCGTACCCAGCCACAGCCAGAGGCGGAAAAAATGCGCCGGCAACGCGTGCAAATCCATGGCGCGGTGCGCCTGGTGACGGTGCAGGTAAATGGTCACACTGGCAATGGTGATGTGGGTGGTCACCAGTGCATACAAAACGATTTGCCACCAGCTCGCTGCCAGCAGGCCATGCGCCAACCAGTCCAGTGCGGCATCAAACAAGATCATAAAAATCCTTTAAACAGTCCATCAACATACAAAGAGAACAGCCTTGGGCGAAGTCGCACCTAGGCGCTTCAAACAAGGTTTGAACAGAGCCTCTATTCTATGCGCATCAGTACAAAACGCAACGCCTGAACAACCAGCCCGACATCTGGAGGTTTAATAGAGAAATTCACGTAAAAACCATTAAGTTTTGTCTATTTGCAGTTAAATTCCGTTAAAAATATCACGACCTCTGCCAAACTGACGCAAAGAAACCATCTGTCTGGTGCAGGTAAGGCCACAGGCGCAGGTAGGGACCACTGCACAGTTTTGATGCATTTTCAACACCGGCATGCGTCAACAAAGGCGCTACTTCGAGGACGTTAAAGTCTTTGTTAGCAGTTGTAAACGCTTCAGCAATCGCCTCGTTTTCTTCGCGCAAAACGCTGCAGGTGGCATAAACCAGCCTGCCACCGGGCTTCAAAAGCCGCGCAGCGCTCTGCAAGATGGCCGTTTGCTTGGCCACCAGCTCTTCAATCGCCTTGGGGGTTTGCCGCCACTTCAAGTCAGGGTTGCGCCGCAATGTGCCCAGACCAGAGCAAGGCGAATCAACCAGCACCCGGTCAATCTTGCCCGCCAGGCGCTTGATGCGGTCGTCGCGTTCATGCGCGATGGCCACTGGATGCACGTTTGACAAGCCGCTGCGCGCCAGCCTGGGCTTGAGCGCCGCCAGCCTATGGCCAGAGGTGTCGAACGCATACAAGCGGCCAGTGCTGCGCATCATGGCACCGATGGCCAATGTTTTGCCGCCTGCACCCGCGCAAAAGTCCACCACCATTTCGCCCCGCTTGGCCTCTAGCAGCAGCGCCAGCAGTTGCGAGCCTTCGTCCTGCACTTCGATGGCGCCGCGCGTGAATGCATCGAGCTTGCCTAACTGCGACTTGTCAGCCAGTCGCAGCCCCCATGGCGAATAAGGTGTTGCCTCAGTCTTCAAGCCCGCCTTGCTGAGTTCCTTTTGAATGTCAGCGCGCTTGTCTTTGAGCGTGTTGACCCGCAAATCCAGCCCGGCAGGCGCATTCAAGCTTTCAACCAGTGGCCAAAAATCGTCCCCCAGCTGCGTTTTGAGCGGCTCAACCAGCCAGTTGGGCAGGTTGTGGCGGTGCAGCTCCATCAGGTCTTCAGCTTTGACCTGGTCACAACGCTTGAGCCAGTCGATTTCCTGATCGGTCAGGGCCGCCATCAAAAACTCGCGGTCAGCGGCAAAACCCAGGATTGCGAGTCGCCGTTCTGGCGCACCGTGTCCGTGCTGGGCCAGGTAGGTGTAGAGATTTTTCTTGCGCAAAACGTTGTAAACGGTTTCCGCCAGCGTCGCACGCTCACGCGGCCCGAGGCGAAACTCGCGGAAATACTTCGACAACATCATGTCGGCGGGTTGGTCAAATTTGAGTACGTGCTTGAGTAAATCAGAGCAACTGTCGAGAAGGGCTTTAGGATGCATATCTCTACATTGTCCCACTCCGTCAAACAATCAAGCATGTCAGAAACACTCCCACCCCTGATCACCACCCCGCCCGGCCTGTACAAACACTACAAAGGCATGTTGTATGAAGTCATAGGCACGGTGCGCCACAGTGAGGATTTGAGCCCGATGACACTGTACCGCGCCCTGTATGGCGAGCACGG
>JANMIH010000461.1:0-1791 GCA_031375685.1 Polaromonas sp.
GCCGGGCCCATGCCGCAGCCGCAGGCTTTGTAGTTGGTAAAACTGGCTACGGCGGGTTTGTCTGCGGGTTTGTCTGCGGGTGTGTCAATGCCTGCGGCCCGCCAGTAGCGCAGCTCGGCAGCGTGGGTGCCGCTTTTGTCACCGCGCGAAATGAAGCTGGCGTTGCTGGCGCTGAGTTTTTTGAGCGCATCGGCAATGTCTTTTCCTTTGGTTTTGGCCGGGTCGGCTGCGGGGCCCACCAGTACAAAGTCGTTGACCATCACGGCAAAGCGCTTGATGGCCACGCCATCGGCCACCAGCTTTTCTTCTGCTGCCTGGTCGTGCACAAACAGCACATCTGCATCGCCCCGGCGGGCCATGTCAATGGCCTGGCCGGTACCGACGGCAACCACCTTCACGTCAATGCCTGTGGCTTTTTTAAAGGCTGGCAGCAGGGCGGTGAACAGGCCCGATGCTCGGTTGACGTGGTGGACGCCATGACGATGGCTCTGCTGGGCGGTGGTGACTGCGCTATTGAAAAAGTAGCTGCTTGCGCCCATAAAATAAGGGCTAGAGCCCTAAAACATACTGAAAAATGGCCATTTTGGGTCATCCCAGCTCGCCTTTGAGGAAGTTTGCAGCCGCAACGGGCAGTGGGCCGTTGAAAAACGCATGCGTGGGCAAATCGGCCTCCACCCGGCCATATTCGAGGTAAATCACCCGGCTGGCCAGGCGCTTCACCTGGCCCAGGTTGTGGCTGCTAAAAATCAGCGTCATGCCGCTGCCAGCAAAATCGGCCATCAGGCGCTCCACCTCATGTTTGGCGCTTGGGTCCAGGCTGGCGGTGGGCTCGTCCAGCAGCATCACCTGCGGCTTGAGCGCCCAGGCACGCGCCAGCCCCACGCGCAGCTGCTGGCCAACCGACAGCGCTTTGGCCTGGCGCAGCGCCAGGTCTGCCAGGCCAAAACGCGCCAGCGCAACAAGGGCATCGCCTTTGGCTTGCTTTAAAGGCAAGCCACGCAGCCACAGGCCCAGCACCATGTTGTTCAACACCGATGCCCGCAGCATGTAGGGGCGCTGAAACAGCATGGCTTGCACTGCGGCTTGGTAGGCTTGCATTTGACCGGTTGAAGGCGGCAGCAAACCATGCAGTACCCGCAGCAGGCTGCTCTTGCCGCTGCCGTTAGAACCAATCAGCGCCACCCGCTCGCCTGAATCAATGCGCAAACTGCAGTCTGCCAGCGCACAAACGTGGCCAAAGCGCACGCCAACATCTTGCAACTTGAACAACGCCGTCATGGTTTGACCACCACACGCTTGAGCACGCCTATCAAGGCATTGAGCAGCAGCACCACCCCCAGCAGAACCATGCCCAAAGCCAGCGCCATCGGCAAATCGCCTTTGCTGGTTTCCAGCGCGATGGAGGTCGTCATGACCCGCGTAAAACCGTCAATGTTGCCGCCCACCACCATGACCGCGCCGACTTCAGAAATAGCCCGACCAAAAGTGGCGATCAACACCGTCAGCAACGCAAATCGTTCGTCCCACAGCAGTATCAAACTGCGCATGAAAGGCCTGGCCCCCAGCGACGCAAATTGCTCGCCATGGCTGCGGTCAGCGTCCTCAATCGTCTGCCGCACCAGCGCCATCACCACCGGCAGCACCAGCACACTTTGCGCCAGCACCATGGCATTGAACGAAAACAGCCAGCCCAAAAACCCCAGCGGCCCACTGCGCGACAGCAGCAGGTACACCACCAGCCCCACCACCACAGACGGCAAAGCCAAAGCGGTGTTGAGCAGCGCCAGCACC
>JANMIH010000477.1:0-9269 GCA_031375685.1 Polaromonas sp.
GTCCGAACAATCCGCCCAGCGCCAGGCGTTGGTGGCGGCGGTTGCCAGCCCGGCGGTGGACCTGGTGGCGGTTGAAAAAGAAAAAATCAAGGGAGCTGTGCGAACCGACTTTATTTTGTCGGCAGAAATCATTGTGATCACGCTGGGCACGGTACAGGCCAGCCCTTTCGTCACACAGGTCACGGTGCTCAGCGGCATTGCCATCATCATGACGGTAGGTGTGTACGGACTGGTGGCGGGTATTGTCAAGCTCGACGATGGCGGGCTTTACCTCAGCCAGCGCGCCGGGACCAACGCCTGGCGATCGTTTCAACGCAGTTTTGGGCGCGGCATTTTGTGGTTGGCTCCCCGGGTGATGAAGGGCTTGTCTGTGGCCGGCACGATTGCCATGTTTCTGGTTGGCGGCGGTATTTTGACGCACGGCATCACGCCGCTGCATCACGCGATTGAGCAGGTCACATCAAAAATCGGCGGTGTGATGGCCAGCATTGCCCCGCTTTTGATGGACGCCGTGGTGGGCTTGTTAACAGGCGCATTGGTGCTGATTATCGTCACGCTGTTCAAGCGTTTGCGTCACAAAATTTGAGGTCATTTGCGCAGCAGGTGCTGTCATCTGTTTAAACAATCCATTCTTTTTTTGTTCGCACCTGATGACCACCCCCAACGCCACGATTTCCCCGCCTGACACGGCTGCCACCCTCCTGCACTGGACTGAAGACAAACAGGCAAGAACCGCGCTGTGGCGCTCTGAGCGCGGTGCTGCGCCGCCCAAGCGTGCGGTGCTGGCTGATGACACCCTGAGCGCTGACAGCGCCTACCGTCAGGCCTGCGATGCACGGGCCTGCTGTGGCGCGGTGATTTTCAAAATGCACGGCTGCTGCTGCAAGCGCTGGCCCGGCGCATTGACAAGCCGCCCAAAGCGTCAAAAACCGCCAAAATGGGGCGCAAAAAAGCTTTGGCGCACGCTGAGACGGGGGTTCCTCAAGCGCAAGCCTTTCACTTGTATCGACAAGCCAAAGCCCGGCGGGCGAGGGTGCTGGGCATGGTGCTGATTGAGTTTGGGGCTGATTACGCAATTTCTTTGCGCCGGGCACCAGACGCCAAACAGGCATGTGCTGAAGCTTGGGGTCCAGCAAACGACGGTGAACCCAGCGTTGCGTCATTACGCGAATTGATGGGCATCATCAGCGCACACGAGTGGCGCAAAAAAGGCGTTGAAATCCCGGCGCTCACCTCCAGCGGCGCGGCGGTTGCCAAAGCCGCTCCCAACAACCGCATTTACCCGCATTACGGCGTGTTTTCGCCCGTACGGGGTGAGTATGTTGACTTGGTCGCTACCGCACCATTGCCCAAACACGCTGCCAAAAATCGCCCGGCAAAAATCGTTGCTTTTGACATTGGTACAGGCACAGGCGTGCTGGCAGCCGTGCTGGCCCTGCGCGAAGTCGATCAGGTGGTCGCCACGGATCAGGATGAGCGTGCCCTGGCTTGCGCCAAAGAAAACATTTACAAGCTGCGCCTGCCCAACCCGGTCAAGGTGATGAAGGCTGATTTGTTTCCGGAAGGCTTGGCATCGGTGATTGTGTGCAACCCGCCCTGGCTGCCGGCCCGGCCTGGCTCGCCGCTGGAGGGTGCTGTGTACGACGAAGGCAGCCGCATGCTGCTGGGTTTTATCAAAGGCCTGGCCGAACACCTGGCGCCTGGGGGGGAGGGCTGGCTGATTTTGTCTGACCTGGCCGAGCACCTGGGGCTGCGCACACGGGCTGAACTACTGACAGCGATTGAAGCAGGTGGCTTGAAAGTTGTGGGCCGTATGGATGTGAAGCCCGAACACCCCAAAGCGCTGGACGCCACCAACCCGCTGGCCGAAGCGCGGGCGAAAGAAGTCACGTCGCTCTGGCGATTGGCAGCCGCTTAACCATGATTCTTCTCGCCCCGATGGAGGGCCTGCTTGACTTTGTGCTGCGCGACATCCTCACGCGCGTGGGCGGCATTGACCGCTGCGTCTCGGAGTTCATCCGCATCACTGACCAGCTGCTGCCCGAGCGCGTGTTTACCCGCATCGTGCCTGAGCTGCACAACGGCGGACGTACCTTTGCGGGCGTGCCTGTGCGGGCGCAATTGCTGGGCTCAGACCCGGCCTGCATGGCTGACAACGCGGCGCGGCTGGCGTCACTCGGGCCCGCAGGCATTGATTTGAATTTCGGCTGCCCCGCCAACGTGGTCAACCGGCATGGCGGCGGTGCGGCATTGCTCAAAGAGCCTGAAACCATTTTTGCCATCGTCAGCGCTGTGCGCCGTGCCGTGCCTGCCCACATGCCGGTGTCCGCCAAAATGCGACTCGGCTACCTGGACGACTCGCGCGCGGTGGAGTGCGCCCTGGCCATCAGCGAAGGTGGCGCTGACGAGCTGGTGGTGCATGCCCGTACCAAGGCGCAGGCATACCGCCCCCCGGCCTACTGGGATCGCATTGCCGACATTCGCGCTGCTGTCAGCATCCCGGTGGTGGCCAATGGTGAAATATGGACGGTGGAAGATGCACGCCGCTGCCGCGAAGTCTCGGGTAGCCAAATGCTGATGATTGGGCGCGGCGCAGTGGTGGACCCGGGGCTGGGTCTGGCGATCAAAGCGGACATGAACCAGACACCGGCTGAGCCCGTGACCTGGGCGCAACTGCTGCCCCTTGTGCTGGACTTCTGGCACATCGTGACGACGCGGCTGGACAACAAAGCGCAGGCCGGGCGCCTGAAACAATGGCTGAATTTTTTATGGCGGCGCTTTCCTGAAGCAGAGGTCGCGTACCAGTCGCTCAAAACCATCAACAACCCGGCGCTGGTTGATGCCTGGCTGGCCAGTTCAAGTATCAAATAACCATTTAGCCCAATAAAATCGGGCGCAAGCAGCTATGAAAATTAGAGCAAATAATATTGACATTGAAGTCGTCGATTCCGCCCCCGATGCGCCGCACCTGCCCGTGGTGCTGCTCATCATGGGCCTGGGCATGCAGCTGATTGCCTGGCCGCCCGGCCTGGTGCGTGAACTGATGAACGCAGGCTTTCGGGTGATTCGTTTCGACAACCGCGACTGCGGACTGAGCGAGAAATTCGACGCGTTGGGCACGCCCAACCTGCTGTGGCAGGGCCTGAAGTTCAAGATGGGCCTGGCTATCCAGCCGCCCTACAGCGTCCACGACATGGCGCTTGATACGCTGGGTGTGCTGGATGCCTTACAGATTGACAAGGCACATATCGTTGGCGTCAGCATGGGCGGGATGGTGGCGCAGCGTGTGGCGTTGATGTCGCCGCAGCGCACCTTGAGTCTGGCCAGCATCATGAGCTCCAGCGGCGCGCGCGGCCTGCCTGCTGCTACGCCAGCCGTGACACGCCAGTTGCTCAGCCGCCCGCAAGGCAAAGGCAAGCAGGCCGCCATTGCGCATTCGGTCAAGCTGTTCAAGGCGATTGGCAGCCCGGCCTTTCCGCTGGATGAGGCTTTTTTGCGCGAGCGCGTCACCCTGTCAACCGAGCGCAGTTTTAACCCGCCAGGCATTGCCCGCCAGATGGTGGCCATTGCTGCTGACAGCAGCCGCGCTGCCGAATTGTCAAAAATCTCCGTCCCCACGCTGGTGCTGCACGGCAAGGCCGACCCCCTGGTTCCCTTTGCCTGCGGCCAGGACACCGCCAGGCGCATTCCCGGTGCCCGGCTGGTCGGCGTTGACGGCATGGGACATGACTTGCCGCCGGGCGTGGTCGAACACATTCTCACGCATCTGGTGCCGCACCTTCAAGCATCGAGTCAGCAAAGGCAAACAGCATGAACACCCCAGAACAATCCCAACTGGGCAAGGCGTCCAGCTACACCGACCAATACGATGCGTCGCTGCTGTTCCCTATCCCGCGTGCTGACAAGCGTGCCGAGATTGGCGTGTCTGGTACGCCGCCGTTTTTTGGGGCAGACATGTGGACACTTTATGAGCTGAGCTGGCTGAATCTGCGCGGCAAACCGCAGGTTGCGCTGGCTCAGGTGACAGTGCCGTGCGAGTCGCCCAACATCATTGAAAGCAAATCCCTCAAGCTGTACCTGAACAGTTTTAACAACAGCCGTTTTGCAGATGCGCGAGAGGTGCGCGAGCGCATTCGCGCTGACATGAGCGCAGCAACCGGCGTGGGCATCGGCATCAAAACCATTGGCCCCGAGCTGTTTGACCGTGAACCCGTCCATGAAATGGACGGCCTTAACCTGGACCGGCTGGACGTCGAATGCCTGCATTTCACGCCCGCGCCGGAGTTGTTGTTTGCTGAAGCCGACGAGCCCCCCGTGACCGAGACACTGACCAGCAACCTGCTCAAGAGCAATTGCCTGGTGACAGGCCAGCCTGACTGGGGCAGCGTGCAGATTGCCTATTCAGGCCCGGCCATCAACCAGGAAGGGCTGCTGCAATACTTGGTGAGTTTTCGCAACCACAACGAGTTTCATGAGCAGTGCGTCGAGCGCATTTTCATGGACGTCTGGGCACGCTGCAAACCCATCAAACTGTCGGTGTACGCGCGCTACACCCGGCGCGGCGGGCTGGACATCAACCCCTTCAGGTGCAGCTACCCGGCGCAGCTGCCACCCAATGTGCGGACTGCGCGTCAATAAGTCGAGATGACAGCGCCCGGCTTGTAGTCAGCCACTGCCTTGGCCAGGCTGGCAGTTTCAGGGCAGCTTGCACAAACCGCTTTGAGCTTGGCCAGTTGCGCTTCAGCTTTGGCTTTTTGGTTGGTTTTGAGGTAGCCCATGCCTGAATACTCAAGCGCGCCTTTGTGCTTCGGGTCTAACGCCAGCGCTTTGTCATAGGCGGCAAAAGCCTCGTCAAATTTGCCCAAAGCCCGGTGCGAGTAGCCCAGCATGTTGTGCGCGTCCGCGTTCTTTGGGTTTTCAGCAACCGCTTTTTTGAAGCTTGCAATCGCCTGCGTCCATTTCTGGTCTTTCACAGCTTGGCGGCCTGCAGCCATCTCGTCAGTCGCCTGCGCCACGGGTGTGTCGATAGGCGTGTCTGCCGCCATTGCCGCGCCGACCAGCGCAAAGCAAAGCAGGGGAAGGACGGCCAGTTGTTTAAAAGTAGATGTTGTCATGAGTAACTCCGTGTTGAATGGTTCGAACAGCTGCACCGCTGCTAAAGACTGGATGGGACATGAGATGAACGTCTCATTGTCTGTCCGAATCCAGATTATTTTCTAACCACCGTAACCTGCCCACATTGCGGTTGAAGACCCCTTAACGTGCTGGGGCAACGGGTCACGCCTGTGCAAAGCAGGTGGGGTTGCCCGGTCAGGGTCAGTCATTGATCAGGACCGGACAGGTCAGAAGCCAAGCGGTTGAAAATTGCCGTATCTAAGTTCGATCAATTTTAGAGCCGCTTGCTATGCATGGCTATCCTGGTGCGGAGTACGTTTGGGGAATGGCGGGAGCACGCACGCGGCGCGGCACAACCGTTAACTGGAAGGTGTTTTTGGCTGCGGCCGCACCAATCGCAGCGGCCTGCGCGGGTACGTCAATCAGCTGGTCGGCCTGCCACAGCTTGACCTGCGCCGCCCCGTCTGGCAAGTCGTCAAACGTGACGATGCCATTGGCACCGGTTTTAGCCGCCCAGGGCGAATCACTGACGTACACATAGCCGCGCATGGAGCCATGAATGAAGCAGCCCAGCAGCGTCGCGCCCATCACCCCAGGCTTGTCCATCGTGACATCGCTGGTTTTGGCGGGTTTGCCGTCTGGTTTGCCCTCCAGGCGCAACTCAAAACCAGCATTGGTGGTGTTGAACTGGCCCATGCCCGCCGGGGACGAGCGCACATGGTGGTCCCACGGGTCGTTGTTGGCAAAACGGACTTTGGCACCTACAGGTACCAACGTCACGGCGGGTATGAACTGCATTTTTTCCTGATTGATGGCAGCCTGCATGGGGAGCTGCGTTTTAGGCTGTGCTGACTTGTTGGTGGGCACGATGACGACCACCGCATCAGGCACGGGCTTGCCGTCTTTGTCGACCACAGACACCGACAGACTGCCTGCCGTCGCAGCCATCGCCAACGTTGATAAAGCGAAACAGACCAGTGATTTCTTCATGGTGGGAAAGTGTTGATGATTGGAAAATTGAGTTTACTTTGGCGTGATGATGTCACGATGCATCGGCGCAAGCAAGGCCAGCATTTCATTTTGTTTGCGTGTCGGGATGCCCCAGGCGTCCATGGCGCTTTGCAAAACTTCAACCAGGGCATGAAAGTCTGACTTTTTGATGTCCAGATTGGCGTGTGAGCTGTTCATGTCGGCACCCTTGTACACGCAAGGCCCACCGCTGAGTGAGCAGAGCTGGTCCGCCAGTTGCTCTTTGACCCGCTGCTGGTTGGATGGCTTGAAATGCGGGCCCGTACGTGCATCGGCCAGCAGGCGAACCATGAAGTCGTCCATCAGCGCGACCAGGCCCGCTTTTTCACCGAAGGCCTTGTACAGCTGGTCATCTTTGGTGGCCATGGTTTGAGCGATGGATGCGCTTGCAAACAACAAAGTAGAGGCGGCTAAGGCAAAAGAAAGAAGGGATTTTTTCATGATGATGTGGATGGTTAAAAAAGGAGTTGTTTAAAACGCGACTTGTGCCGACAGGTAATAACCGGTTTGTTTGCGGCTGGCGGTGGTGGCGGGCACGATCACGCCCAGGTCGACGTAGGCCAGCGTCAGCGACAGGTTTTTGCTGGGTGCCCAGGCAATAAAAATGTCTTTCCAGTCTTCAGACCTGAGGCCATTGCCCAGGCCTGCCGCTGCACCGGCTTTGGTCAGCTTGTTGCGCATGAAACGGTATTCCGCACCAACCACCACGTTTTTGGTCAGCAGGTAGCCGACTGAAAACTCAGGCTGCAGGCTGTAGCCGTTTTCACTGCCGCCCAGCGTCGCACCGTAACCCAGCAAGCCGTTCTGGTTGGCCTTGGTGGCGCGCAGCGTACCATTGACCAGCAGGCTTTGACCCAAAAACAGTTTGGTGGCGCTGACATAAAAATCAGTCCCACTGCGCTTGGCGCCCAGTGCATTGAGCGTACCGTCAAAACCGGTCGAGCCCAGTGTTTTGTATTGCAGGCCCACCGCGATTTGCGGCATCAGGCTGTCGCTGTCCAAAATCGCATCACCCGCCACGCGCACTTTGGCGCCCACAATGGTTTGCTTCAAACGCAAACCGGGCAAACCCAATGCTGTACCTGTGCCGCGCGTGTCAAAGTCTTGCTGAGCAATTGATAACTCGAACCGATCATTGATACCCACCGCAGCACCGTAAATATTTAGGCCATAGTCGCGGGTGCCCGCATTGGTAATAAAGGCCGAGCCGCCAATTTCATCATCGGTGGCGTTGGTGCAAATCACGGCCCAAGGCGTCAAGCCGCCGCCTGCTGCGCCGTCAACGCTGCTGACGCCGCCTGTCAGCAGCAATTTGCCGGTTTCAGCTTGCGCACCTGCGCAAAAGGCGGCGGTGCAGGCGGCTACCAGGGTGGTGGCGAGTTTTGTTTTCATGGGGCTCCAGTCGGTGGTGAGAGTTATGTTGAAAGGTTGAAAAATGTCATCAGATGTATCTGAATCAAATACGACAGGCGCTGGCAATCGGATTCAATTTTTTTGCGCAGGGCCAAATATTTTTGGTCTGGGCTGAATCCAATCTGCGAATTTGTCACGTATAGCCAGGCATGAAGCCAATAATCCGAGGCGTTGTCATGTTGCTGGGCTGCACGGCCAGCGCTATCGCCATCAGCCAGGGCGCACCCGCGCGTGAGTGGGTGAGCCCCCCGCCCGGTGAGGCGCAAAAGGGCGCGGCCCTGTACCAGCAGCACTGCACGGCCTGCCACGCGATAGACAGCAACAAGATCGGCCCGGCGCACCGTGGCGTGGTGGGCCGCAGGGTGGGCAGCTTGCCCGGCTACAAATACTCCAACGAGCTGGCGGCATCGCGGCTGCGCTGGACACCGCAAACGCTGAACAAATGGCTGGGCGACCCGGAAGACCTGGTCAATGGCCAGCGGATGGGTTTTTTGATCGAGAGTGAGCAGGAGCGGGCTGACTTGATAGCTTTCCTTGCCACGTTGAAATAGCGGCGCGCCTTAAAACAACTGATCGTCAGACTTGATAGTTGCTATTTTTTCAGGAGCTACTTGCGCACCTATTGATTGATCTAGAGGCCTATTTGATACCTGAAAAGCACTGTTTTTAGCGGTTTTTGACAGATTTTCAGTCTTTTCAAGCGAGGCAGCCCGAACGCCCAGCAAACGCAGCCTTTTGTCCAGCGGTACGCGCTTCAAACATTGCCCGGCCGTCTGACGGATGGTTTTCGCGTCCAGCGTGTAACCTTCCAGTGTTTGGTCTCGCGTAGCGATTTTGAAGTCGTCATAGCGCAGCTTGATGCCAATCGTTTTGGCCGCGTAACCTTTTTTTGCCAGGTCTGCCGCCAGCTTGTTGCACAGCTCGGTAAATATCGCGCCCAGCGCAGCTTTGTCACGCACCGCATGCAGGTCTTTGTCAAAGGTGGTTTCACGGCTCATGCTGACAGGCTCGCTGCTGGTCACCACCGGGCGGTCGTCGCGGCCCCAGGCGACTTCATGCATCCACGCGCCTGTGGCCTTGCCGAAGCGCTTGATTAAAAATTCGGGTTCTTGTGCCGCCAGCTCACCAATCGTTTGTATGCCCAGCGCCGCCAGTTTTTCATCAGCCTTGGGCCCAATGCCGTTGATCTTGCGGCACTTGAGCGGCCAGATTTTGCTTTGCAAATCTGCCTCATACACGATAGAAATACCATTCGGCTTGTTGAACTCACTGGCCATTTTGGCCAGCAGCTTGTTGGGCGCTACACCGACCGAGCAGGTCAATCCGGTGGCTTCAAAAATTGCTTTTTGCATCAGGCGCGCCAGCACCCGCCCACCTTCACGCTGGCCGCCCGGCACGCCGGTAAAGTCGATGTACACCTCGTCCACGCCCCGGTCTTCCATCAGCGGCGCAATCTCAAGAATCGTGCTTTTGAAGAGGCGTGAATATTTACGCACCTCCTCAAAATCAACCGGCAACACAATCGCCTGCGGGCACAGCTTGGCTGCCTTCATCATGCCCATGGCCGAACCGACCCCGAACTGCCGCGCCGCATAGGTGGCGGTAGTAATCACGCCGCGTCCCACGTAATCTTTAAGCAAAGGAAAGTCGACCACCGGAATAAAGCGCGGGTCACGCTGCGGCTGCCCGGCAAGCAACGCATCATCCACCTT
>JANMIH010000483.1:0-1521 GCA_031375685.1 Polaromonas sp.
GCGTGCGGCTTCGATTTGACGGGCCGTCAGACGGCCACGATCGGTGCATTTCAGACCAAAATCGCCGAAAGCGACCGAGCTGCCACGAGTGGCAACGCCGGTGTTACGGCCTTTTTGTTCCTTGCGGTATTTTCTACGTGCGGGTTGCAGCATTTAAATTCTCCGTTGTTCTGACTGATTACTCAGTCTTGGCACCGTCAGCTGCTGCAGCTGGCGCGGCTTTGCGGACGCGCTTAACGGTGGTTTTCGGGGCATCGCTACCAGAAGTAGCTTCTGCCGGCTTGTCGCTGCCATCAGCAGGTGCGGTGTTGGTACCCATGGGCGCACGTGGAGCGCGAGCGCCACGTGGTGCTGCGGGACGGTCACCGGCCGGGCGGTCGGTGCGCTCACCTGGGCGTGCATCACGGCGTGGGCCGCGCGGCTTGCGCTCGTCATCTGGTGGCACGTCGATCATGCGGGCGCCAGGTGAATCACCACGACCCAATGTGTCGCCTTTATAAACCCAGACCTTGACGCCAATCACACCATAGGTGGTTTTGGCTTCAGACGTACCGTAGTCAATGTCAGCACGCAGGGTGTGAAGTGGTACACGACCTTCGCGGTACCACTCACAACGCGCAATTTCAATACCGTTCAAGCGGCCAGACGACATGATCTTAATGCCCAAAGCACCCAACCGCATGGCGTTTTGCATGGCGCGCTTCATGGCGCGGCGAAACATGATGCGTTTTTCGAGCTGTTGGGTGATGCTGTCTGCGATCAACTTGGCATCAATTTCAGGCTTGCGAACTTCTTCAATGTTCACGGCAACTGGCACGCCCAACTGCTTGCTCAATTCTTTTTTCAGCGCTTCGATGTCTTCGCCTTTTTTGCCGATCACAACGCCCGGACGTGCCGAGAAAATTGTGATGCGGGCGTTTTTGGCGGGGCGCTCGATCAGAACGCGCGAAACCGCGGCGCTCTTGAGTTTGGCTTTCAGGTACTCGCGCACCTTGATGTCTTCAGCCAGCATGCCAGCGAAGTCACGGTTACTGGCGTACCAGCGGCTTGACCAGTTGCGGCTGACCGAAAGGCGAAAGCCTGTTGGGTTGATTTTTTGTCCCATAGTCCTTACCTTTAGTTGCCGACGACCACGTACACATGGCACGTGGGCTTGCTGATGCTGTTGCCACGGCCTTTGGCGCGGGCAGAAAAACGCTTGAGCGTTGCGCCTTGTTCGACGTAGATGGTTTTAACCTTCAAATCGTCGATGTCAGCGCCATCGTTGTGTTCAGCGTTGGCGATGGCGGACTCAACCACCTTCTTGATGATGCCGGCTGCTTTTTTCTGCGTAAACGTCAGAATATTAAGCGCCTGATCCACTTTTTTACCGCGAATCAAATCAGCGACCAGACGGCCTTTGTCGACCGACAGACGAACGCCCCGGAGGGTTGCACGTGTTTCCATGGTCTTTGTCCTTATTTCTTCACAACTTTTTTATCAGCCGGATGACCTTTGAAAGTCCGGGTGAGTGCAAACTCG
>JANMIH010000555.1:0-5431 GCA_031375685.1 Polaromonas sp.
TGGTGTCCAGCACAAACAGCTTGGCCGGGCCAGTGTGTTTTGGCTTTTTGACTGGTTTGAGCGCAGCCATTGACTGGGCGCGCACATCAGTGCCTTCGTCCAGAGGCTTGCTCATGGGCAAGCCACTCTCTTTTTTATAGCTGTTTGCGCCCGTTTTTATTGAGCTGGAGGCCTTTTTAGTCTCTAAAAACGCCTCTGGATGGCTGTTTTTGGCCGTTACTACCGTTTTTTCAGGGCTTTTTGACGCTTTCGCACTCTGGCGTTCTGGTGCATCCAGGCCATCCAGGGAGATCAAAGCAGCGCGTTTGGCAGGAGGGGGAGGCAAGGGCATGTGCTGTGGGCTCGTTGGTTTGGTCAGACGCGAAAAAGCCGCCAGGCTAGCCTGGCGGCTTTGGGTGGGGTAGCGTGATGTGTACTCGACAAAATGCATTCATTATGCATAAGTCTGAAGACAGTTTTAAAACGCTTCAGGCAGCCTTTTTAAGTGCCTTGACAGCCTTTAACACCTCATCGACATGACCTGGCACCTTCAGGCCGCGCCACTCTTCAGCCAAAGTGCCGTCAGCAGCGATCAAAAAGGTGCTGCGCTCGATGCCTTTGACTTTTTTGCCGTACATGATTTTGTTTTTCACCACCCCAAACATGTGACACATTTTTTCTTCGGTATCAGCGATCAGTTCAAATGGAAGCTCTAGTTTGGTTTTGAACTCGTCGTGCGATTTCATGTTGTCGCGTGACACGCCAAACAAGGTTGCACCGGCTTTGACAAAGTCCTTGTAACGGTCACGGAACTGCATGGCTTCAGTGGTGCAGCCGGGGGTGTTGTCTTTGGGGTAAAAATACAAGACAACCACTTTGCCCATATGAGACTGGTTGGAGACCTTGACGCCGCCTGTTGCGTTTGCTTCGAATTCGGGGAGAAGTTTATTGACGACGACTGCCATACTGGTAGGACCCTGACGAAGTTGATTGTGTTTACCGCTGTGCTGTCGGGGATTGACCCAACCTGTGCAACCCTAGATTTTACCCTCAAAGCCAAGCAGCTCAGCTTGTCGTCCCAATCAGCAACGCCGCAATCACCTGCCTGCCTTCGCCCGCCAGGATGTTGTAAGTGCGGCAAGCCGCCAGGGTGTCCATCGTCTCGATGCCAATGCGTTTTTGCATCAGCGCACGCATGAAGGCAGGCGGCGCAAAACGGAGCTTGCTGCCGCTGCCAAATATCACCAGCTCGGGTTGGGTAGCAGCCAGCTGCGTGAAGTGCTCTTCGGTCAGGTCTTCAAAGCGTGTGCATTGCCAGTCAAACTTTTCACCGCGCGAGCCGATCACAATGCTGCGCTCGATTTTTTCGGCCACCCCGTTGTGACCCAAACCGACCCAGCCAGGGCCGTATCCCAGAATCGATTGGACGTCTAATTTGTCGGGCTGTAGTTTCATGCGGTCACTTGTTTGGAGCGGGTGCTGCAAAGCAGCATTTATGTGGTCAAATTATAAGTTCCGCTCTGAGAAATCGTTTGGGGAACACTCACATGAAACCTATCACCAAATCTGCCAAGCTGGCCAACGTGCTTTACGACATTCGCGGCCCCATCATGGACGCGGCGCGGCAGATGGAGGACGAAGGCCAAAAGATCATCAAGCTCAACCTGGGCAACCTGGCGGTTTTTGGCTTTGATGCGCCCGAAGAAATTCAACAGGACATGATTCGCAACCTGCCTAACTCGGCGGGTTACTCTGACAGCAAAGGTATTTTTGCGGCGCGCAAGGCAGTCATGCACGAGACGCAAAAGCAGGGGATCAAGGGTGTGACGCTGGACGACATTTACCTGGGCAATGGCGCCAGTGAATTGATCACCATGGCCACCAATGCGCTGCTGGACAACGGCGATGAGCTGCTGCTGCCCATGCCCGACTATCCGCTGTGGACGGCTGCCACGTCACTGTCTGGCGGCAAGCCCGTGCATTACTTGTGCGATGAGGCCGATGGCTGGATGCCGAACCTGGCAGACATTCGCGCCAAGATCACGCCGCGTACCAAGGCGATTGTGGTGATTAACCCGAATAACCCGACGGGCGTGCTCTATTCAGATGAGTTGCTCAAAGGCATCGTGAGAATTGCACGCGAGCATGGCCTGGTGATACTGGCTGACGAGGTGTACGACAAGGTGTTGTATGACGACGTGCGCCACACGGCCATTGCCAGTTTGTCATCAGATGTGTTGACACTGACCTTCAATTCACTGAGCAAAAGTTACCGCAGTTGCGGCTATCGTGCTGGCTGGCTGGTGGTGTCGGGCGACAAGCGGGCGGCCAGCGACTACATCGAGGGCTTGAACATGCTCAGTAACATGAAGCTGTGCTCCAACGTGCCAGGTCAGTGGGCAATTCAAACCGCGCTGGGCGGCTACCAGAGCATCAACGACCTGACCTGCGAAGGCGGCAGGCTGCGCCGCCAGCGTGACCTGGCCTATGAGTTGATCACCGCCATCCCCGGCGTGACCTGCGTCAAACCTGTGGCTGCGCTTTACATGTTTCCCAAACTGGACCCGGTGATGTACCCCATCAAGGACGACCGTCAGTTTTTCCTTGAACTTTTGAAGGAAACCCGCGTGATGCTGGTACAGGGCACAGGCTTTAACTGGCCTGACCCGGATCACTTTCGCATCGTGTTTTTACCGCATGAAGACGACCTGCGTGAAGCCATTGGCCGCATCGCCAGGTTTTTGGCGTCTTACCGCAACCGAGCGGGCAAGCCAGCACAGCCAGTTTCTCCGGCTGCTATTAAGTTAGTAGCTGCTCGCGCTTGATTTTATTGGTCTAAAGCCATTATTTATACATAAAATGCAAATGAAATCGATACAAGTGGGTCTTTTGGGCATCGGCACCGTCGGCAGCGGTGTATTTAATGTGTTGCAGCGCAACCAGAGCGAGATTGTTCGCCGTGCCGGGCGGGGCATTGAGATTGCGATGGTCGCCGACCTGGACACTGCCCGTGCGCAATCTGCTGTGGGACCAACCGTCAAGGTGGTCAGTGACGCACGCGCCGTGATTGCCAACCCGGACATTGACATCGTCATTGAACTGATCGGTGGCTACGGCATTGCCAAACAATTGATGTTGGAGGCCATTGAGGCGGGCAAGCATGTCGTGACAGCCAACAAGGCGCTGTTGGCGATACACGGTACCGAAATCTTTGCAGCCGCAAGCCGCATGGGCGTGATGGTGATGTTTGAGGCGGCGGTGGCGGGTGGTATTCCCATCATCAAGTCGTTGCGCGAGGGCCTGAGCGCCAACCGCATTCAATGGATCGCCGGCATCATCAACGGCACCACCAATTTCATCCTGAGCGAAATGCGCGACAAGGGCCTGGACTTTGATGTGGTACTCAAGCAGGCGCAGGCCCTGGGCTACGCTGAAGCAGACCCGACCTTCGACATTGAAGGGGTTGACGCCGCGCACAAAGCCGCACTCATGTCGGCCATGGCTTTTGGCGTGCCGGTGCAGTTTGACAAAGCCTACGTGGAGGGCATCACCAAACTGGGTGCGACGGACATCAAGTACGCCGAACAACTCGGCTATCGCATCAAACTACTCGGCATCACCAAAAAGACCGATAAAGGCATTGAGTTGCGCGTTCACCCGACCCTCGTGCCCAACAAGCGCCTGATTGCCAATGTCGAAGGCGCGATGAATGCGGTGATGGTGCATGGTGATGCCGTTGGCACCACGCTTTACTATGGCAAAGGCGCAGGCAGCGAGCCGACCGCCAGCGCCGTGATTGCCGACCTGATTGATATCGCCCGCCTGCACACAGCAGACGCCGCCCAGCGCGTACCGCACCTGGCCTTTCAGCCCGACGCCATGAGTAACACACCTGTGCTGGCCATGGGTGAGGTGGTGACCAGCTACTACCTGCGCCTGAATGTGGCCGACGAAGCCGGCGTGCTGGCCAGCGTCACCAGCATTCTGGCCAAGGCCGGTATCAGCATTGATGCGGTTCTGCAGCGCGAAGCCGATGAAGTGGGCGGCGAGGGCGCAACGCAAACAGACTTGATCATCCTGACCCACGACTGTGTGGAAGCCAAGATGAATGAGGCGCTGGCGCAAATGCAGGCGCTGAGCACCGTGCTGGCACCGATTGTGCGGATTCGCAAGGAAGAGCTGGCTTGAGGGCTTGATCCGTGAGTTACGCTTGCCCATCTTGCAGTCAAAAAGGCATTAGTTTCTTTCGGAAATGGCTTTCGTTTCCAGCAGTGCCTGCGAAATGCAAATTTTGTGATGCCTACTCTTTCGCGCAGCGAAGCTCAGGCGGTGTTGGCTTGGTGGTGTCTGCCATCGCTTTCACATTCTTTGGTTTTCTTGCTATCTATTTGAAGTCTGCCTTGCCTTTTTTGGTGGGGGGCATTCTTGTGATTATTTTTTACCTCAGGCATTGGCACAAAGTGAGCTTAGAGTTGATACCAGTTGAAGTGGTGCAAGCTGCTAGGAAGGCAGAAGCTGTTTCCGGCGTGACATGGTTACTTCTGATCTTCTTTAACTGATGAACTCAAAATGATGTCATGCACACTTCACCATATTTGGCTGCTAATTGTGTTTGATAGTTGCAATACAATCGGTAATACTTATCTCGGTAATACCTATTTGTGATTGGAGCTTCTATGAGCTACGCACTCACCGTCAAAAGCCAAGTCACGGTGCCCAAGGCAATTCGCCAGCATTTGCATGTCCTGCCCGGTCAGGCAATTGATTACGAACCTCTGCCTGATGGCAGCGTTCGCATGACTGCGGCCAGTAAAACTGTAGATGACAACCCTTTCCTGGCTTTGGTTGGCATAGGCATCCGCAGGCAGCCTACTGAGGAAATCATGCGTGAAACCCGTGGCGAAGACTCGATGCGATGACTTTTGTCGACAGTTGCATTCTGATTGATATCTTCAACGACGATGCCCAATGGAAGTCGTGGTCAGTCGACCAAGTAAGCCGGGCTCTGCCGCGCGGCTTGTGCATCAATGCGATCGTTTATGCAGAAGTGTCAGGATCATTTGCTATTCAGCAAGACGTTAGTGCGGCTATCAAGCATGGTCGCCTTGAGATCAAAGACATCCCGATGGAAGCGGCCTATATGGCTGCTGACGCCTTCAAGCGATACAGACAAAACAAAGGTCAGTTTAAGACCGCGCTGCCAGACTTTTTTATTGGTGCGCATGCGCAAATTTTGTCTTGCCCTCTATTGACCAGAGACTCACAGCGCTTTGCGACTTACTTTCCAGATGTGCAGTTGATCACTCCTGATACCAGTAGTTGATTTATAGAACGAACAAAAATGCCACAGCAACTTAAAAACGAATCACTAAAAATTACTGATCTCATAGAAAGCTATCGATCAGGAAAGATCGTCATCCCAGAATTACAGCGCGACTATGTTTGGAAGCCG
>JANMIH010000574.1:0-2820 GCA_031375685.1 Polaromonas sp.
CCGGTGATGAGCACCGGGTTCAGATTGGCGCGAGCCGCGTAAACGGCTGCGGTGTAACCTGCAGGGCCTGAGCCCAAAATCAGAACTTTTGAATGTTTCATGGATGAAAACTTGAAGGGGAGACGAATGGAAATTAAGTTAAAGTATTTGGAGGAAGTTCATTTAATTGACTGGGTCTTCTACAAAACTAGCTGATCAAGACTATTGTAGGGATTTGAGTTTGCCCCCAATGCAGGAGGGTTAGAGGAGAAAAGCAATGTCAACGATGGTGTCCAACCTTGAACTGATCCGCAGAGTTCCACTGTTTTCAATGCTCACCGCAAGTCAGGCCGAGTCTGTGGCAGACGCAGTTGTCAAATCCCGATTCAAGCGCGGTGAAGCGATTGTTGAGCAGGGTAAAAAATCCAATTCGCTGGCTATTATTCTGACGGGCAGAGCCCGCGTTGTGACGACAGATTTGCGTGGCCGCGAAGTGATTTTGGCAACCATGCAGCCGGGGGACTATATCGGCGAGATGAGCCTGATCGACAACGAACCGCATTCCGCCACCGTGCGGGCTGAGGTTCAAACCGATGTTTTGATATTGGGTCGGCTTGAGTTTGCCCGCTGCCTGCCTGAGAATTCATCGATGGCTTATGCCGTGATGAAAGGGTTGGTACAGCGCCTTCGCCATGCCGATCGCAAAATTGAATCACTGGCGCTGATGGATGTGTATGGCCGGGTTGCCCGGGCGCTGCTGGAATTTGCAGTGGTTGATGATCAGGGCAATGCTGTTATTCGCGACAAGGTGTCGCGTCAGGACCTGGCCAAAATGGTCGGCGCATCGCGTGAAATGGTCAGCCGCGTGATGAAAGACCTGGAAGAACGCGGTTTTATCGAAACCCGCAGCAATGGTTCGATGGTGGTCAAAGAGCGCTTGAATTCTCTTCAATAGCGGCTGCGGGGACTATCTGCGGTAAGCTAACGCAGGCCATGACTTACTCACTCGATACCCTGAATACCAAAAATTCTGCAACCGCTGAAGCCCCGGGCGGCGTTCGCCGCTTTACGCAAGAGGTTGGACTGATTTTCGGCCTGTTGGGTCTGCTTTTGTGGCTGTTGGCTCTGATCAGTTATGCGTCCCAAGATGCAGCATGGTCAACATCTGGTAGCGCCCAGGCGTTGGGTGCCGCCCAAAGTGGCATCCACAACTGGGGCGGCAAACTTGGCGCTTATTTAGCCGACGCGAGTTATTTTTTGCTCGGGTTTTCTGTCTGGTGGCTGGTGGCTGCGGGTCTGTCTGCATGGCTTGCTGCACTTGCGCAGTGGTTACGTGCCGATACATTGCAAGGCGAGCCTGCGCCCGGCCAGCGCATCAAGTTTTGGCTGGCGCTGCTTTTGTTGGTAGCGGCCAGCAGTGGGCTTGAATGGTCGCGTTTGTACCGGTTCGAGGCGCGTCTTCCAGACCATGCCGGTGGTGCATTGGGTTTTTTGGTAGGCGGCGCGGGTGTCAAGTGGCTGGGCTTTGCGGGTTCTGGTTTGGTGCTGATTGCATTGGGCGTGATGGCAGCGTCAACCGTGTTTGGCTTTTCATGGGCACACACCGCCCAACGCCTTGGAGAGTGGATCAGCAACCTGATTGAATCGCGCCGCGAAAAGCGTGAGATTGCTGAAGACTTGGCAGTCGGTAAAAAAGCTGCCAAGGAACGTGAGGACATCTTGATCGATGAGCGCATCGAGATTGAAGAACACCACCCTGTACCCGTGCTGATTGAGCCCACGTTTGTGGATATTCCAAAGAGCGAGCGAGTTATCAAAGAGCGGCAAAAACCGCTCTTCAAAGACTTGCCCGATTCCAAATTGCCCCAGGTTGATTTGCTGGATGGCGCGCTTACAAAGCAGGAGGGTGTTGCGCCTGAAACATTGGAGATGACGTCGCGTCTGATCGAGAAAAAGCTCAAGGATTTTGGCGTTGAGGTACGTGTGGTGGCCGCTGCCCCCGGCCCAGTGATTACCCGTTATGAGATCGAACCCGCCACAGGCGTCAAAGGCTCGCAAGTGGTCGGGCTGGCCAAAGACCTGGCGCGCGCACTGAGCCTGGTATCCATCCGTGTGATTGAAACCATTCCTGGCAAAAACTACATGGCGCTTGAACTGCCCAACGCCAAACGCCAGTCCATCAAGCTCAGTGAAATTCTGGGCTCACAGGTCTATAACGAAGCCAAGAGCCTGCTCACCATGGGCTTGGGCAAAGACATTGCCGGCCACGCCGTGGTGGCAGACCTGGCCAAAATGCCGCACTGTCTGGTTGCGGGTACCACGGGTTCGGGTAAATCCGTCGGTATCAACGCCATGATTTTGAGCTTGCTGTACAAGGCAGATGCGCGCGATGTTCGTCTGCTGCTCATTGACCCCAAAATGCTGGAGATGAGCGTTTACGAAGGTATTCCGCACCTGCTCTGCCCGGTCGTCACCGACATGCGTCAGGCGGCACACGGCCTGAACTGGTGCGTGGCCGAGATGGAAAAGCGCTACAAATTAATGAGCAAGATGGGCGTACGTAACTTGGCGGGTTACAACGTCAAGATTGACGATGCCAAGGCCAGGGGCGAGCTGATTGGTAACCCCTTCAGCCTGACACCTGACCAACCGGAGCCATTGGAGCGCTTGCCGTACATCGTGGTGGTGATCGACGAGCTGGCCGATTTGATGATGGTGGTCGGCAAAAAGATTGAAGAGTTGATCGCCCGGCTGGCGCAAAAGGCACGCGCTGCAGGTATTCACCTGATATTGGCCACGCAGCGCCCCAGTGTGGACGTGATCACTGGGTTGATCAAAGCC
>JANMIH010000189.1:0-8454 GCA_031375685.1 Polaromonas sp.
CTCGGCTGGGGCGGCTGGTGGTTTTGGGACCCGGTTGAAAACGCCTCCTTCATGCCCTGGCTGGTAGGCACAGCGCTGATTCACTCATTGGCCGTGACTGAAAAGCGTGGCGGATTCAAGATGTGGACAGCATTGCTGGCCATCATGACGTTTTCGCTGTCTCTGCTTGGGGCTTTCATTGTTCGCTCGGGCGTACTGAGTTCTGTTCATGCGTTTGCAACGGACCCTGAGCGAGGCATCTTCATTTTGATTTTTCTCGTGTTGGTGGTGGGTAGCTCTCTGGCACTGTTTGCGTGGCGTGCTCCACGGGTCGGTTTGGGTGGCAGTTTTGAGCCGGTCTCGCGCGAATCCATGCTGCTGGCAAACAACGTTCTGCTGGTTGTATCGGCTGCCGCTGTGCTTTTGGGCACGCTCTACCCGCTTGTGATTGATGCTCTCGGCATGGGCAAGTTGTCAGTCGGCCCGCCGTATTTTGTGGCGGTTTTTGTGCCGCTGATAGCACCAGCCTTGTTTTTGATGGGCGTGGGCCCGATGACGCGCTGGCGACAGGCTGAAGTCTTGGACTTGACCAAGCGGCTGCGCTGGGCGATTGGTGTCAGCGTGGCAAGTGCCATCATCGCGCCGATGGTGCTGGGGACATGGTCGCTTATGACAGGTTTGGGTTTGTTGCTGGCCGTCTGGGTTGGCAGCACGGCGGTGGTGAACCTGATTGACAAAGTGCGTGAGCACCGCTCACCCAGCTGGCTAACCCGTTTTGCATCGCTGCCTGGCAGCTACTACGGCATGCTGTTGGCGCATTTTGGTATTGCAGTATTCATCCTGGGCGTGACGGTGGTGAGCAGCTTTCAAAGCGAGACCGATGTGCGCATGGAGCCAGGCGAGACAGCCAATGTCGGCGGCTACACTTTCAAGCTGGACAGCGTCGTTCAGGCCAAGGGGCCAAATTTCACATCAGCGCGTGCCACATTGACCGTCACTGACGGCGACAAAGTGATCTCCATCCTGCGACCTGAGCGCCGTATCTATACCGTCCGCAACATGCCGATGACCGAGGTGGCCATTGACCGAGGTGTGACGCGCGATTTGTACGTGGCATTGGGTGAGCCCGTTAGCGCCACAGCCTGGAGTGTTCGCCTGCATTACAAACCGTTCGTTAACTGGATCTGGTTTGGCTGCGTGTTAATGGCACTTGGCGGCTTGCTGGCAGTGTTGGACAGGCGGTACCGGGCCGTGAAGGTGGCAGCCAAGAAAGCAACGCCTGTTGCGGAGCCTTCTGCGGCTATGCCCGCAACCCCTGTTACAGCAAAAGTCCAGGCCTGATGAACAGCGTCAATTTCAAGAGGTTTTTACCGCTCGGCATTTTTATTGTGCTGGTCGGCTTTTTGGCGATTGGCCTGACGCTCAACCCGCGTGAAGTTCCTTCGCCCCTCATCAACAAACCCGTGCCACAGTTCAAACTGGCGGTGCTCAGCGAACCCGGCAAAAACATTGCCGCGCAGGATATGTTGGGCAAAGTCTGGCTGCTCAATGTGTGGGCATCATGGTGCGTGGCCTGCCGTATTGAACACCCACACCTGGTTGAGCTGGCCAAAACCAACCAGGTGCCAATTTACGGCTTGAACTACAAAGACAAATCGCCCGCCGCTATTGCGTGGTTGGGCAACTTTGGCAATCCGTATGTCGCTTCGCTTGTCGATGCAGATGGGCTGGTCGGCATCGACTTGGGTGTATACGGTGTGCCTGAGACTTTTGTGGTCGACAAGCAAGGCGTGATTCGCTTCAAGCAAATCGGCCCAGTCACGCCTGAAGTAATACGCGACACAATTTTGCCGCTGGTTAGAAAATTGTCGGCCAGTTAAATGTTCAAGCACCTTTTCATCGCCTTGATCTTGTGTACGGGCTTGAGTGTCCAAGCCAAAGTCGCCCCCAATACGTCAGCGGATCCTGTGCTGGAAGCCAAAATGATGGTGATAGCCGAAGAGCTGCGCTGCCTGGTCTGCCAGAACGAAACCATTGCCGCATCCCAAGCAGACCTGGCAGTTGATTTAAAAAACCAGATCCGTATCAAGCTGAGTGAAGGCCAGTCGCAAAAGCATATTCTGGACTTCATGGTCGAGCGTTACGGCGACTTTGTGCTGTACCGCCCACCGCTCAAGACCACCACCGTCTTGCTGTGGGTGGGGCCGTTTGTATTACTCGCTGTTGCAGCCTTTATGCTGGTGCTGAATGTGCGGCGGCGCAGGCGCGCGGTACAGCCTGCAGCCTTGAGCGATGCGGATGCTGCCAAGGCTCGCGCTCTTTTAGCCAACCCACCTCACAACTAAAAAACCAATGATCGCTTTCTGGATTTCCGCTGTTGCACTCCTGGTGTTGGCATTGGCAATGGTGCTACCTGCCCTGCTCAAGTCTAAAACCAGCGTTGACAACTCAACCGACAGCGCAGCCCAAGCCAACCTGTCCGTGCTGCGCAGCCAGCTCACGCAGCTCGATGCTGACTTTGCAGCAGGCAACATCAGCGCTGACCAATTGGCACTGGCCAAGAGCGACATCGAACGCCGCGCGCTTGAAGAAGAAAGCGCACCAGAAGCATCTATTGCCCCAGCCAAGTCCAAACGCACTGCGTGGGCGCTGGGTTTCACCATTCCCTTGCTGGCACTTTTCATTTATGGGTTTTTGGGTAATGTCAATGCCTTGAATCCAGCCAATTTGCAGGCCAGCCCTGAAACCGACCCCACACCTGAGCAAATTGAGGCCATGGTCAGTGCTTTTGCCGCTCGTCTGGAGGCTGTACCTGCAACAGAAGCGCCTGACCCCAAGGCCTGGGAAATGCTGGCCCGGTCGTATGCCGCGATGCAAAAGTTTCCCGAGGCCAACAAAGCCTACAAACGCGCCGTTGAGCTGAACCCCGGCAATGCCCAAATCATGGCCGACCATGCCGACGTGCTTGCCATGCTGCAGGGACAAAGCATGGTGGGCGAGCCGACCATACTTTTCGAGCGAGCGCTTGTATTGGATCCGAACAATCTCAAAGCTCTCGCGCTGGCAGGCAGCGCTGCCTATGAGAAAAAAGACTTTGCCAAGGCGATTCAGTTCTGGGAAAAAGCCAGCAAGCTAGCCCCACCCGGCAGCGACTTTGCCAAAGGCCTTGCGAGCAGCGTAGAGGAGGCCCGCACTGCGTCTGGTCAAACCGCTGCGCCACAATCAGCCGCCAAATCAGCACCAACACCAGCTTCAGCGCCCGCCAGCATTCAAGGCTTGGTAAGCCTGTCACCCGCCTTGAAAGCCAAAGTCGCCCCAGACGACACCGTCTTCATCTTCGCCCGAGCTGCCCAAGGGCCAAGAATGCCTCTGGCCATTTTGAAGCGCAAAGCCAGCGAGTTACCCATTACCTTTACATTAGACGACAGCACAGCCATGGCAGACGAACTTAAGCTTTCTCAGTTTGAGTTGGTCATCGTTGGCGCACGGGTATCCAAGTCTGGCAACGCGATACCTCAAGGCGGTGATCTGGTCGGCCAAAGCGCGCCGGTCAAGGCGGGCAGTGGCAAATTGACGCTTGTGATTGACAGCGTTCAGCCTTAAGGCTTTGTTGAAATGCTATTTTTTTAGTAGCTGCTTGCGCCCGAATTTATTGAGTCAAAGACTTATTTGATACTAAATTCAGAGCAAATTACGGGTCTCAGCCAACCTATTCCGATCAAAACTGGTATTTGACACCGGCCGAGACAGCTGTTTGACCATTGTTGCGTCCCAGAGAGCCATCTAGCTGCAGTTCTTTGGTGAGCTGCGTGCGTGCGCCAATCTGGGCGGTGGGTTTGGCTCGTTCAGCGCCAAACACTTCAGCATGAGGTATCCAGCCTGACAAGGGCAGCTCTACAGCCAATCCCCAAGTGCCCGTGGATGCCACGTCTTTGGCTTTGCTGACACCCAGATTGGCATGCACCTTGACAGGCCCCCAACCGTTGCAACTGACGTTGCCGGTCTGGTATGTGGCACTACCCGCACCGGCAGGCAGACGGGTAGCACCCAGCACCCCCGCCATGTTGCAACCCTTTTCCTGAGATGGCGTGATAAGCCATTTAGCCTGCAGCGTCTGAGAATTCAGCCTGTTGGTAGTGTCGCGCGTCAACACTGCAGACAGCTCCAGATCATCAACTGGCGCGTAGGCTGGCGCGAGGTTCACGATGGTGTTCTTGGCACTGTCGCGTGCCACCCAGGACTCGACGTGGCCAGCGCCCTTGTCATTGACACTGGCATCATCCACGCCGAGGGGACGACCCGCATGCGCGGCCATGGCGGCGCTAAGGGTCATGGCCAGGGTGGTCAGTTTAAAAGGCATGCTTAGGGTCATTGGTATCTCGTGGGTCTATGCGACATTAAAAAGAAGGGAAGGGATTCACATCAAGTCTTGTCATTCGTTCATCAGCCTGTTTGCCGGTAAAAACCATCCTTGCTGAGAATCAGCGTTCGCATCGACCCTGAGAACTCACGATGCCGCGCAAGTCACTACTCCAAGTTTGAGCACTGGCATCAAACTGAATGCGCTCGCCATCAATAGCCGTCAATACGCTGCTGTCGATCAAGCTGAATGAGTGCGCCTGCACGCCGTCGATCGATATGCGCCGAATACGTTCGGCGTCGTAGTCAATGGCGACGGTGCGCTTCCAGATACTGCGGGCAGGCAGGTAGAAGGCCTGGCAGGTCCAGGTCACAGTGCTGGACTGCGTGCTGGGAACAGTCTGAGCTTGGGCAGTCGTTGCGCCCAATGCATTCACCAACGTCAGCAGGCAGCATGCAAAAAAAAGTGATTTGTTTAGCTTCATGGCACGCCACCTTTGCCGACCAAATGCAGAATGCAAAACGCCTACATGAAGTAGGCGTTTTGGCTGATTAGTGAGATATAAAACTCACCATCATGTTGGTTGCGCGGGCAAGATTTGAACTTACGACCTTTGGGTTATGAGCCCAACGAGCTACCAGGCTGCTCCACCGCGCGATATTCTTTAATTATAGCTTACTCTGCCTTTACCGCTTCAGCAGTAGTGGTATCGACATCGGGGCTGTCGACCAACTCAACCAAGGCCATCGGTGCGTTGTCACCCACGCGGAAACCCATCTTCAAAATACGGGTGTACCCACCTGGGCGCGCTTTGTAGCGCGGTCCGAGCACAGCAAACAACTTAACCACCATATCACGGTCACGCAGACGGTCAAACGCTAGGCGCTTGTTGGCCAGTGTTGGCTCTTTGGCCAACGTGATCATGGGTTCAACCACACGGCGCAATTCCTTGGCCTTTGGCAAAGTAGTTTTGATGGCTTCGTGCTGGAGCAGCGAATTCATCATGTTGCGAAGCATTGCGAGACGGTGCTCGCTGGTGCGGTTAAGTTTCCGTAGTCCGTGTCCGTGGCGCATGATAATTTTCCTTTTTTAATTTCAAGCAGCCGTATCAGGTACTGCTCGTTGCGTCATTCCGTATGGAATGAAATTTCTTTAATGTTTGTCCAAGCCAGCAGGGGGCCAGCTTTCAAGGCGCATACCCAAAGTCAAGCCCCGCGAAGCAAGCACTTCCTTAATTTCATTGAGCGATTTACGACCCAAGTTTGGTGTTTTGAGCAGCTCGTTTTCAGTGCGCTGGATCAGGTCACCAATGTAGTAAATATTTTCAGCTTTCAGGCAATTTGCTGAACGAACAGTCAGTTCCAGCTCGTCGACTGGGCGCAACAGAATCGGGTCAAACTGCTGCGAGCTGCGCTGCACTGGTGCGTTGAAATCAGGCAACTCATTGCCTTCAAGCTGCGCAAAAACGGCAAGTTGCTCGACCAGAATTTTGGCTGAGGCACGAACGGCGTCTTCTGCTGTAACTGCACCGTTGGTTTCAATTTCAAGAACCAACTTGTCCAAGTCGGTGCGCTGCTCAACGCGGGCGCTTTCAACCGTGTAACTGACGCGCTTGACCGGTGAAAACGATGCATCCAGAACAATGCGACCAATCGACTTGGTCGACTCGTCACCATAGCGGCGTACATTGCCAGGCACATAGCCACGGCCGTTTTCAACCTTGATTTGCATGTCAATTTTGCCGCCGTGCGACAAATTCACTATCACGTGCTCGGGGTTGATGATCTCAACATCGTGCGGCGTTTGAATATCAGCAGCCGTCACGGGACCCGTGCCGTCTTTACGCAGGCTCAATGTCACTTCATCGCGGTTATGGAGCTTGAACACCACGCCCTTGAGATTGAGCAAAATATTAACCACGTCTTCTTGAACGCCGTCAATGGATGAATATTCGTGCAGCACGCCCGCAATCGTCACCTCAGTGGCGGCATGGCCGACCATAGAAGACAACAAAACACGACGCAAAGCGTTACCCAGCGTGTGGCCATAGCCGCGCTCAAAAGGCTCGAGCGTTACTTTTGCGCGGTTAGCGCTCAGTTGCTCAACATTGATTGTTTTTGGTTTCAGTAAATTAGTCTGCATGCAATCTTCCTCTCAATACCCTCGGTTCGTTACACCGATAAGGCCGGCGACATGTCAAGCACATCGCAGGAACGAAATTAGCGTGAGTACAACTCGACGATCAACGATTCGTTGATGTCAGCGGCGAACTCGTCACGATCAGGCACTTTCTTGAAAGTGCCTTCACCTTTGTCAATGCTCACATCGACCCAAGATGGCATACCTACTTGCGTAGCAAGCTGAAGGGCTTCTGCCACGCGGGTCTGCTTTTTGGACTTATCGCGCACAGCGATCACATCACCCGCCTTGACCATGTATGACGGAATGTTCACTGAACCACCGTTGACCACAATAGCCTTGTGTGACACCAACTGGCGCGCTTCGGCGCGGGTTGAGCCAAAGCCCATGCGATAAACCACATTGTCAAGACGCGACTCAAGGATGAACAGCAAGTTTGCACCAGTGTTGCCTTTGCGACGATCAGCCTCTTCAAAATAACGGCGGAACTGCTTTTCCAGAACGCCATACATGCGCTTGACCTTCTGTTTTTCACGCAATTGCAGACCGAAGTCTGAGGTGCGTGTACCAGAAGTGCGGCCATGTTGACCCGGCTTGGAATCAAACTTGGCTTTGTCAGCAATAGCGCGACGAGCGCTTTTCAAGAATAAGTCCGTACCTTCACGGCGGGACAATTTGGCCTTGGGGCCCAGGTAACGTGCCACTTGATTTTCCTTTTGTCATCTGCTGCATTGCTGCAGGAGCCTTCGGCTTTAACTTTTACGTTATGGCCTAACGGCGGTGGGCTTTGGTTAAATGCCTTGTGTTCGATTGACTAAACGAATAGCCAAGAACCCAAGACGGCGAAAAATTAAATCCGACGACGCTTTTGTGGGCGGCAGCCGTTATGCGGCACCGGTGTCACGTCGGCAATTGAATTGATGCGAATGCCCAGCGCGCCCAGTGCACGAACAGAAGACTCACGCCCAGGACCAGGGCCCTTGATTTCAACATCGAGGTTCTTGATGCCTTGCTCGATCGCAGCACGACCAGCCACCTCAGATGCGACCTGAGCCGCGAAAGGTGTTGATTTGCGCGAGCCCTTGAAGCCTTGACCACCCGACGAAGCCCATGACAAAGCGTTGCCTTGACGATCGGTAATCATGATGATGGTGTTGTTGAACGATGCATGCACGTGTGCAATGCCGTCAGCCACGTTCTTGCGAACTTTTTTGCGGACGCGCTGTGCAGCCGTGTTGTTTTGTGCTTTTGCCATGTGTTTTTACCTATCTCTTGCTTATTTCTTCAGGGACGCTGCCGCTTTGCGCGGTCCTTTGCGGGTGCGGGCATTGGTACGCGTGCGCTGACCACGCATGGGCAAACCACGGCGATGACGGAAACCGCGGTAGCAACCGATGTCCATCAAACGCTTGATGTTCATCGTGGTTTCGCGGCGCAGGTCGCCCTCGATGGTGAACAGAGCAATCTGGTCACGGATTTTCTCCAAGTCACCGTCCGTCAGGTCTTTGACCTTTTTGGAATAAGCGATCTCGCAAGCTTCGCAAATTTTGCGAGCACGAGTACGGCCAATGCCAAAAATAGCGGTTAAACCGATTTCAGCATGTTGCTGCGGTGGAATATTGATACCAGCGATACGAGCCATATAAATCCTCTAAAACTCTTGAAATCAGCCTTGACGCTGTTTGTGGCGTGGATCTGTGCAGATCACGCGAACGACGCCCTTACGACGAATAACCTTGCAGTTACGGCAAATTTTCTTGACCGAAGCTGAAACTTTCATGTCTATTCTCCTAAAACTTAAATTTGACTAGCCGCCAGGTGTCTTTTTGAAATTTGCTTTTTTAAGCAAAGACTCATACTGCTGCGACATCATGTAATTCTGAACTTGTGCCATAAAGTCCATGGTCACCACCACAATAATCATCAACGAGGTGCCGCCAAAATAAAACGGTACGTTGTACTTCAAAATCAAAAAC
>JANMIH010000055.1:0-5544 GCA_031375685.1 Polaromonas sp.
CCAGCACCGCAGGTGCATCCTGGGGCAAGCGCAGGGGAATCTGCCTGATCGTGCGTATGTTCTGCGTCACGTCTTCCCCGGTTTCGCCATCACCTCGCGTGGCAGCTTGCACCAATACACCGTTTTCATAGCGGAGGCTCATGGCCAGACCGTCAAACTTCAGTTCAGCCACGTACTCGACGGGTGGGTCAGCTTCGCTTAAACCGAGTTCTTTGCGAACGCGGGTGTCAAAGTTTTGTGCGCCTGTGGCTTCGGTATCCGTCTCGGTACGAATGCTGAGCATGGGCACTTTGTGGCGCACGCTGGCGAATGCGTCGAGCGCTTTACCGCCCACGCGTTGAGTCGGTGAATCGGGGGCTAGCAGCTCGGGGTGCTGCGCTTCCAGCGCTTGCAGTTCCTTGAACAGCGTGTCGTACGCCGCATCGGGAATCGTCGGCTCGTCGAGCACGTAGTAGCTGTGGCCGTGGGCGTGCAACTGCTGATGCAACGCTTTGATGCGCTGTGCAGCGTTAGCAGGCTGCTCGGGCGCGCTGCTGAACAGGTCGTCCGTCACGGCGCTTAACTGAACAATCGCCGCGCCAGCACCGAGCCCGCCGACAAATCGCGCTCGTCCAGCGTGTCGTAAAGCTGCTCCAGCTCGCTGCCAATCACGTCCATCGCCTCAGGCGCAATCGGGTTGCCGTTGTCGTCCATCACCACGCCGCCCATGTTGCTGGCCAGCGCGGCGGCTGATTCGCGCATGCGTACGAAAGGTTGCACGCTTCGCGGCACCTGCGGCACATCAAGCGACAGCGTGAATTCACGCAGCGCGGTTTGCTCCGGGTCTTCAGCCATGGCGGCCTGGGTGTCAAATGCCAGTCCCAGCAGCGGAGCACCGCCACGCTCTGAAGAAGGCAACACCATACGGCCTGGAATCGAGCCAGCCACAAAGCCCAGCCGGGCGGCGTTTTGCGCCACATATCCGGGGCTCCAGGCCGTGCTGAGGGCGCGCAGGGTAAAACTGAGCTGCGCGTCATGGGCGCTGGCAAACTGGTCCAGCTCACGGGCTCGCGCGACTTCATCGCCCATTTCTGGAATCTCTGGTTCGCCGCCAATTGCACCGGCAAAGGCCTGGGTTTTCATGACAAATTCTGAATACTCGATCTGGTTCAGCGCGCCCAGCCGATTGGCCAGTTGCACGCCGCATTGAAAGGCGCTGTAGCGTTGGCCAGCGCCTGGCAATTCCCACACGCTGGTGGCAATGTTCAAGCCTTCAACGCCAAACGGCTTGCTGCCTGCACGGCGAGTCGCAGGCATGGCGGCCACGGCGGCTTCGCCCGACACAACATCGTCAACCAGCACCGGCGCGATGACATCTATCAGTGCGTCAAGACCGGGCTTTTTCTCCATGCTAGGCAGCAGCGCAAAGTGACTCAATGAACCCGGGCCAGGATCACCGTCAAAGCTGGGTTCTTGCCGCTGCGAAAACTCGTCATTGGCAGTGGTCGCTGGGGGCTCTGCGACGGGCGCCTCGGGCGTGGCCAACTTGGGCTGATTCTTGCGGGCTGACCAGGCGCTGTGCGCCACCACCCCTGCCAGCACCAGACCACCCGCAATTGCCAAACCGATTTGCAAGTTACTCAAGCCGCCTCCGCAAAGCCTAAAGCGGCTTCCATGTCCACCGCCACGATGCGCGACACGCCCTGCTCTTGCATCGTGACGCCAATGAGTTGCTCGGCCATTTCCATCGCAATCTTGTTGTGGCTGATGAACAGGAACTGGGTTTCCTTGCTCATGGATTTGACTAATTTTGCATAGCGCTCGGTGTTGGCGTCGTCCAGCGGGGCATCAACTTCATCCAGCAAACAAAACGGTGCAGGGTTGAGCTGGAAAATGGCAAACACCAGCGCGATGGCCGTCAGCGCTTTTTCACCCCCCGACAGAAGTGCAATGCTCTGGTTTTTCTTGCCGGGTGGCTGGGCAATCACCTGAACGCCAGAGTCCAGAATCTCTTCACCGGTCATTTTGAGCTGCGCATTGCCGCCACCAAACAGCTCAGGGAACATGCGGCCAAAGTGGTCGTTGACCTTGTCAAAGGTGCTGCTGAGCAAGTCGCGCGTTTCGGCGTCAATCTTCTTGATGGCATCTTCCAGCGTGGTCATGGCTTCGTTCAGGTCGGCCGATTGGGCGTCTAAAAACTGCTTGCGTTCGCGTGCCGTGGCCAGCTCGTCAAGTGCTGCCAGATTGACGGCGCCCAGTGATGCAATTTCGCGGTTGATGCGGTCAATGTCGCCCTGCATACCCGTCACGCGTACATTGCCCTGTTCGATGGACAGCGCCAGCGCAGCCATGTCGGCTTGGGCATCCACAAGCAGTTGCTCGTACTGCTCAAAGCCCAGCCGCGCGGCTTGTTCTTTCAATTGAAGTTCGGTGATGCGTTGTCGCAATGGGTCAAGCTCGCGCTCCAGACTCAAACGGCGCTCGTCGCTGGCCCGCAGCTTGGCCGTCAGGTCGTCGTACTGACTGCGCTTGGCACCCAGGTCAGCTTCTCGCTCCAGCTTCAGGCTCAGTGCTGCTTGCAGGCCTGCTTGCGCGGCGGCGTCTGTCAGGCGCGAGAGTTCTTCTTTGGCACGTGTTTCTTCCAGGGCAATCGTCTCAAACTGCTGCGCAGCAATTTGAATGGACCGGGTCAGCTCTTCGCGCCGCGCAGTCAGGGCGCGCAGGGCAAATTGCGCTTCCTGGCTTTGCCGCTCCAGCGCACGCTGCTGCTCGCGAGACTCGTTGAGTTTGCGCTCAACGTCGATCACGCGGTCGTCAAATTGCGCATGGCGCTCCTGGCTGTCTGCCAGTTGCATGTCGAGTTCTTCAAAGCGGCCTTCTGCGGTGGCTTTGCGCTCTTCCAGGTCGCCCAGTTGGGCCTCAATCTCGCCTATGTCCAGCTGGATTTGCTCGCTGCGCACGCGCGTTTGCTCAGCCAGTTGGCTCAAGCGCAACACCTCCACCTGCAGCTCATGCGCGCGGCTTTGGCCTTCGGCTGCCTCACGCCTTGCCGTAGCCAGGCGCTGCGCGGCATCTGCATAAGCTGACTCAGCCCGCATTGAAGCGCTACGCGCCTCGTCGCTGATCAAGGCTTGAGCCCTGAGTTCTTTGTCCAGGTTTTCAATTTCCTGCGCGCGGCCGAGCAAGCCGGCCTGTTCAGAGTCTGGCGCGTAAAAGCTGACGCTGTGCTGTGTAACGACATGGCCACTTTTAACGTAAATCGCCTCACCAGCCTGCAGCCTGTCACGGGCGGCCAGCGCATCGTCAAGACTGGCAGCCGTGTAGCAGCCATGCAGCCAGTCACCCAGCAGCGCCGACTGGCTGGCGTCGTTCAACCGCAGCAAGTCTGCCAGCGGCTTTAGCGCGATGGCGTTATTCGATCTGGCGGGTGTCCCCCCCACAGGCGGCGAGTAGAACGACAGCTTGGCTGGCGGGCTGCCCGAGCCATCCATACCCGCAAAGCCGCGCACCATGTCCAGTCTGCTGACCTCCAGCGCGCCCAGGCGCTCGCGCAAAGCGGCTTCCAGCGCGTTTTCCCAGCCTTGCTCGATGTGGATGCGGCTCCACAGGCCTTGCAGACCGTCCAGCCCATGCTTGGCCAGCCAGGGTTTGAGTTTGCCGTCAGTTTTGACCTTTTCCTGCAGCGCTTTCAAGGCATCCAGCTTGGCTGACAGGTCCGCGCGTTTGGCCGACTCGGTATTGACGGCCAACTGCTTGGCGCGCCGGTCTTCGTCCAGCTGCGGCACGCTGTCCGTCAGCTCTTGCAATCGCGCCTGGGTTAAAAGCTGGCTTTCCTGCGCCGCTTCAAACTGGCTGGTTAAATGTTCCAGCCGCGCCTCATCAGGCGCGTTCAATGCATTGCGGTCGGTGGTGAGCTTTTCCAGCCGCAAGCTCAATGCGCGCGACTGTTCGCTGATGTTGCGCTGGTCTGCCGCCAGCACCTGGATTTGCTGCTGCACCTGGGCCACGCCTGTGCGCTGCTCGTTGGCTTTGGCCTGTGCGCTGCGCAGGGCTTCTTCCAGCGCGGGCAACTGAGCTTGTTGTTCTTCGCTTTGCGCGGCCAGCAGTTCGGCTTTTTCTTCGCCTTCCAGGGCCAGTGCGGCCAGATTTTCAGTTTCTGCTGCCGCATCGTCCTTGCGGGTGGCCCACTGGGCGGTTTGCTCTTTGAGTTGCGCCAGGCGTTGCTCCACCCGCACCCGGCCATCAACCACAAAGCGGATTTCAGCCTCCAGCCTGCCGACTTCGCTGCTGGCTTCATAGAGCTTGCCCTGCGCCTGGTTAACGTGGTCGCCGGCTGCGTAATGCGCCTGGCGAATGGTTTCCAGATCCGCCTCAATATGGCGCACATCGGCCACGCGACTTTCCAGGTCATTGACTGCCTTTTCAGCATCAGCCTTGACTTTGGCCTGGTCACCTTGCGCATCCAGCCGCTTTAAAAACCAAAGCTGGTGCTGCTTCAAAGTACCGTCAGCCTGCAAGGCGTTGTAGCGCAAAGCCACTTCGGCCTGTTTTTCCAGCCGGTCCAGATTGGCGTTCAGCTCCCGCAGAATGTCTTCAACGCGGGTCAGGTTTTCGCGCGTGCCCTCCAGCCGATTGGCGGTCTCGCGGCGGCGTTCCTTGTATTTGGATACACCTGCGGCCTCTTCCAGAAACAGGCGCAACTCCTCAGGCTTGGACTCAATGATGCGGCTGATCGTGCCTTGGCCAATGATGGCGTAGGCGCGCGGCCCCAGACCCGTGCCCAAAAACACGTCCTGCACGTCGCGGCGGCGCACCGGCTGGTTGTTGATGTAGTAGCTGGAGGTACCGTCGCGCGTCAGCACGCGCTTGACGGCAATTTCGACAAACTGGCCCCACTGGCCACCGGCTCGGTGGTCGGCGTTGTCAAACACCAGCTCGACACTGGAGCGGCTGGCGGGCTTGCGGGTGGTGGTGCCGTTAAAGATCACGTCCTGCATCGACTCGCCGCGCAGCTCGGACGCCTTGGACTCGCCCAGCACCCAGCGCACTGCGTCCATGATGTTGGACTTGCCGCAACCGTTGGGCCCCACCACGCCCACCAGTTGGCCGGGCAGCACAAAGTTGGTCGGCTCGGCAAACGACTTGAAACCCGACAGCTTGATGGAATTAAGACGCAAAAGGCAACCCGTATTTGTTATGCAAGGCGTTGATTTAAAACACTTTTAGAGCTCGCAAGGCAAGCAGCGTTAAAAATCATATACGTCAATGTTACCCGAGGCGCGCATGGGTAAATGAGAGACAAATAGCGGGGGGAAAATTACTTTTTCAATTGACGAAAAACGAGTACCAAACCCAGCACAGCAATGCCCACAAAACACACAAACGACCAGTTGGCAATCGACAGTCCCAAAAACGTCCAGTCAATCTTGGTGCAGTCGCCACTGCCTTTGAAAATCATCGGGATCGCGCGCTGCAGCGGAAAGGTTTCGATCATTCCGTAGAAGTCACGCCCGCAGCTGGACACCTCGGGCGGGTACCACTGCAGCAGGCTCTGGCGCGCCGCCA
>JANMIH010000200.1:0-2427 GCA_031375685.1 Polaromonas sp.
ACTGGGTCACCGCGCCTTTGTAAATCTCACCCAAAAAAAACATCGACCCGGCTTCGCGGTTGAGCACCAGCGTGTGCTTGCCACGCCAGCCCTGCCCGCTTCTGGACGCCAGCTCGGCTTCGAGAACAGGGGCTGAATCAACAAAGGCGCGGTGACCCAGTTTTTCAACATGCACCGCGATTTTTTCACCCAGCTTTTGCAAGCGGTTGCGCATGACCTTGTGGTAGTCACGGCCCCGGGCATAGCTGGAAATGATGGCCTCCGTCGGGCGCTTGAGGCGACTGAATTCAACGGCTTGCCAATCGTGGGCCGTTGCTGCGGGCAAATAGTCCATGCGCACTGTAATCACACTGACCGTTCCCGGAATCAGCTCAGCAGGCCGCGCACGTTTGAGCCCATGCGCTGCCATGTACTGCATGTCACCATGAAAGCCTGCGGCCAACCAAGCTGATAATCCGGGCTCTGCCGATGACAAGTCAACGCCTGCAATACCGATTTGCGAGAATCCAAACTCACGCGCCCATGTTTGAATGCTTGACACCCAATTTTTTACCAAAGGCTGACCGACCGGATGAATGCTTTGAATCACCCTGCGATTGTAAAAAGGATTGCCTGGCCTGACGAGTCAGCGACGCAGGCATTTGCATTGACGCTTGTTGATCGCGTCGCCACAGCCAATGTTCTGATAGAGCTACGCGGTGATCTGGGTGCAGGCAAAACCACGTTTGTGCGTCATTTGCTGGCGGCTTTGGGCGTGCAAGGCCGCATCAAAAGCCCCACCTATGCAGTGGTTGAGGCGTATATCCTGGGCAACGGCTCAAACGTCTGGCATTTTGATTTTTACCGCTTCAATGACCCACGCGAATGGGAAGAAGCGGGGTTCAGAGACATCTTCGCCAGCCCCGGGCTCAAGCTGGTGGAGTGGCCTGACAAGGCGGGTGAAAATTTGCCGCCAGCTGATCTGGTATTGGCAATTGATGTGCAAGACGACGATACCCGCCAAGTCACACTGACGGCGCAGACCGACATCGGCAAGGCGTTGCTGGCATGAACCAAAGACGCAAGGTACTCAAGCTGGGGGCACTGGTGCTGCTGCTTGGCAAGCAGCACATTGCAAGCGGCGCATCAATTGTGGCAGTGCGGGTGTGGCCCTCAAAAGACTACACACGGCTGACGATTGAGTCGGACGGTGAGATCAAAACCCGCCAGTTTTTTATTGCCGAGCCACCACGCCTGGCGGTGGACATTGAAGGCATTGACCTGATACCCGCGCTGCGTGAACTGGTGGCCAAAGTCAAACCTGATGACCCTAATATTTTGGGCATTCGTGTCGGGCAAAACGCACCCGGTGTGGTGCGACTGGTGATCGATCTCAAGCAGCCTATCTCGCCGCAAGTGTTTACCTTAGCCCCGGTCGCGGCCTACCAGTACCGGCTGGTGTTTGACCTGTATCCAACACAGGTCGCTGACCCGCTCGAAGCCTTGATTGCGGAACGGCTGGCCGACAAATCACAACCCAAAGCGCAAGCGACCACGTCGCCAGCCCCCGACCCATTGGGGGAACTGATCGCGAGGCAATCCAGCAGACCCGCCAGTAGCGCAGCAACGCCACAGCCTGCACCGAACAAAAGCGCAGTCATCCAACCGCCGCAAGCGCCAATGCCACCCGCTGGCAAAACCGACAGACTCATCATCGTCGCGCTCGACCCGGGCCATGGCGGTGAAGACCCCGGGGCTATTGGCCCTGGCGGTACACGTGAAAAAGATGTGGTGCTGCAAATCGCCCACCGCCTGCGTGACCGCATCAACCAGCAGCCCAACATGCGGGCGTATCTGACGCGCGATGCAGACTTTTTTGTACCGCTGCACATTCGCGTACAAAAAGCGCGCAAGGTACAGGCCGACTTGTTCATCAGCATTCATGCCGATGCGTTTTTTACCGAGCGCCCTCAGGGTGCGAGCGTGTTTGCATTGAGCGACAAGGGCGCTACCAGCAGCAGTGCGCGGTGGATGGCCGACAAAGAGAACTCAGCGGATCTGGTCGGTGGCGTGAATGTCAAAGCCAGGGACTCACAGGTGCAACGGGCCCTGCTGGACATGAGCACCACGGCACAAATCAATGACAGCTTGAAGCTCGGCAGCGCCGTACTGGGAGAAATAGGCGCGGTGGGCAAGCTGCACAAGCCGCGTGTCGAGCAGGCTGGTTTTGCGGTGCTCAAAGCGCCCGACATTCCCAGCGTACTGGTCGAAACCGCTTTTATCAGCAACCCGGACGAAGAGGCCAAGCTGCGTAGCGAAGCGTATCAAGTGCAACTGGCCGATGCACTGATGCGCGGCATCAGCCGCTACTTTGCGCGCAATCCGCCATTGGCAAGAAACACTCGCCTTACTCGATACCTGGGAGCGGCGGCGCCTGCAATTGCGAGG
>JANMIH010000121.1:0-8357 GCA_031375685.1 Polaromonas sp.
TCCAGCAGCGCGTGGCCAAACAACACCAGTTGCGCGTCTGCCCACAGGGGGCGCAGCTCGATAAACAGCCGCTGCCAGTCTTTGGCGATCAATGCGTCCCAAAGCGGCTGCGGGGCTATAAGAAAGGCGGCGTTTTCGTCAAACAGGGTGAGTGCGTCGCGCACCGCGCCGCGCGTTTGTTGCACACCGCCCAAGGCCAATTGCTCGGCTTGTAGCTGGTTGAGTTTGGTCTTGGTTTGCGGAAAAGTCAGCCAGCACAGCCCATTGAAATAATCATGCAAATTGTCGCGCGTAGGAACAGTTTGGGTGTCAAAGATAAATTGCTCGTAGGCCTGGCCGTCGGGCAATTGGGATTGAGAAACAAACTCAACAGGAGAGCCTGCCAAGGCGCCAGATCTCGCATTCAATGCCGCGGCCACATCGCTGCCGGTGAAAACAGGCGCATTGGCTGCATAAGGCGTCAGCCAGGGCGCACCCCAGTCAATCACATCGCGTGTCACACCATGCGCCAGTCCAGGCTTTCCCCACTGCGCAGCGGCTTGAGCTGGCCTTCGCCGAATGCAAAACTCTCAGGCGGCGTCCAGCTTTCTTTCTTTAGTGTCACAGTCCCGACGTTACGCGTCAGACCATAAAAATCGGCACCATTAAAGCTGGCAAACGCCTCCAGTTTGTGCAAGGCGCCTGCCGCTTCAAAAGCCTCGGCATACAGCTCCATCGCAGCGTGGGCTGTGTAGCAGCCAGCGCAACCGCTGGCATGCTCTTTCAGGTGTGCGGGGTGCGGAGCGCTGTCGGTGCCCAAAAAGAACCGTGTGTTGTTGCTGACCGCCGCTTCAACCAGCGCCAGGCGATGCGTTTCCCGTTTCAGCACGGGCAGGCAGTAGTAGTGCGGGCGAATGCCACCCTTAAAAATAGCGTTGCGGTTATACAGCAGGTGGTGCGCGGTGATGGTGGCGGCGGTGAACTGATCTGCATCGCGCACATAGTGCGCCGCCTCTTGGGTCGTGATGTGCTCAAACACGATTTTGAGTTCTGGAAAATCGCGCCGAAGCGGGATGAGCTGCGTGTCAATGAACACTGCCTCTCGGTCAAACAGATCAATGTCGGGCGAGGTGACCTCGCCATGCACCAACAGCAGCAAGCCTTCACGCTGCATGGCTTCCAGGGTTTTGTAGGTTTTACGCAGGTCCGTCACACCGGCATCGCTGTTGGTGGTGGCCCCCGCCGGATACAGCTTGGCAGCGACCACACCCGCTTCTTTAGCGCGCTTGATTTCATCGGGTGGCAGGTTGTCGGTCAGGTACAGCGTCATCAAAGGCTCAAATGCAACACCTTCGGGCACTGCAGCCTGAATGCGGCTTTTATAAGCCAGCGCCTGCGCAGCCGTGGTGACGGGCGGACGCAAATTCGGCATGATGATGGCTCTGGCGAACTGGGCTGCGGTGTGCGGCACAACGGTGTGCAGCGCATCGCCATCGCGCACATGCAAGTGCCAGTCGTCTGGTCGGGTGATGGTCAAGGATGTAGATTGAAGCGTCATGAGGTGAATTGTCGCATTGGATGAAGAATTGAAAGGGCGCAAAAAAACCCGCAAGCAGCGGGTTTTTATAGAGAAGAAAAGATCAGTGCGCCAGAATTTTGTTCAAGAAGTCCTTGGTACGCGCCTGGCGATTTTCAGGGTGCTTGAAGAACTCATCGGTTGAGCAGTCTTCCAGAATCTTGCCGCCCACATCCATGAAAATAACGCGGCTGCCGACTTTTTTGGCAAAGCCCATTTCGTGCGTGACCACCATCATGGTCATGCCTTCTTTGGCCAGGTCCATCATGCAGTCCAGCACCTCGCCGACCATTTCAGGGTCAAGGGCAGACGTTGGCTCGTCAAACAGCATGGCGATGGGGTCCATGCTGAGCGCCCGGGCAATCGCCACCCGCTGCTGCTGGCCACCTGAGAGCTGACCCGGAAACTTGTCTTTGTGCAGCATCAGCCCCACGCGGTCAAGGTACTTCAGGCCATGTGCTTTGGCTTCGTCGGGCTTGCGGCCCAGCACCTTCATTTGTGCCAGCGTCAGGTTTTCGGTCACGCTCAGGTGCGGGAACAGCTCGAAGTTCTGAAACACCATACCAACTCTGGAGCGCAGCTTGGGCAGGTCGGTTTTGGGGTCGTGCACAGCCTGGCCGTCCACAAATATCTGGCCTTTCTGAAAAGGCTCCAGCGCGTTGATGGTTTTGATCAGCGTGGACTTGCCTGAGCCTGAGGGCCCACACACCACCACCACTTCGCCCTTGTTGATGCTGGTGGTGCAATTGTTCAGCACCTGCACTGTGCCGTACCACTTGGACACTTCTTTCATTTCAATCATGGCCATTTTCTTCTCCAATACTTTTCGTTAAATCTTGACAGGTCAGTGCATCCACTTACCGGATGATGGCAATTTTGGTCTGCAGGCGCTTGACCAGATAGGACAAGCCGAAGCACATCACAAAATAGACAACCGCTGCCAGCAAATAAGCCTCTTCGGTGCGACCATAAATTTTGCCTGCGGTGGTAAAGCCCTTGAGCATGTCATACGCACCAATGGCGTAAACCAGTGAAGTGTCCTGAAACATAATGATGGTTTGGGTGAGCAGAATCGGCACCATGTTGCGAAACGCCTGCGGCAGCACAATCAGCTTCATGTTTTGCGAATACGTCATGCCCAGTGCGCGCCCGGCATTAACTTGCCCGCGAGAAATGGACTGAATGCCCGCCCGCATGATCTCGCTGAAATACGCCACCTCAAACGCCACAAAGGTGATGATGGCTGAAATTTCAGCGCGGTTGTTGGCCCCGCCCGGTATCAGCGCGTAAAACCCGGCGGGTACCAAAAGAAAGAACCACAAGATCACCATCACCAGCGGCACAGAACGCATGCCGTTGACGTAGATGGTCGCAGGTGTTGCCAGCCATGCCTTGCCTGACAGACGCATCAGAGCCAGGATGGTGCCCAAAATAATACCGCCAATGGTGGCAATGATGGTGAGCTGGATACTGAACCAGAAGCCTTTGACAACGAACTTGGAGATGATCTCCCAGTTCAGAAAACTCATGTCTAAACCCAACATATCAATGCCCCCCACCTGGTGCGCCTGCCATGACATAACCGGGGATTTGCGCTTTCTTTTCGATCAGGGCAAAAATCCGGTTGACAGCAAAAGCGGACAACGCATACAACACCGTGACCGCCAGGTAAATTTCAATACCCCGCGAGGTCTCTTCCTGCGCCTGCATGGCAAACATGGTCAACTCGGCAATCGACACGGCAAAAGCAACCGACGAGTTTTTCAGCAGGTTCATGGATTCGCTGGTCAGCGGCGGAATGATGATGCGCAGCGCCATGGGCAAAATCACATAACGGTAGGTTTGCGCGGTGGTAAAGCCCATCGCCATGCCGGCATAACGCTGGCCGCGTGGCAAGGCTTGCACACCTGCCCTGACCTGCTCGGCAATACGCGCTGAGGTAAAAAATCCAAGTGCGAAGACAACCAGGACAAAACCAGGCACTTCCTTCATGGCCGGGAAAATCTTGGGGATCACAAAGTACCAGATGAAAATCTGAACCAGCAGCGGAATGTTGCGAAACAACTCGACCCAGGCATTGGCAACACGTGTCAGCACCGGGCTGTTGGGCAGCGTGCGCAGCGTACCAAACATGAGCCCCACAACCATGGCCACCACCCATGATGCGCCAGCCACAGCAAGTGTCCAGCCCCAGGCATCAAACATCCATTGCAGGTAGGTACGACCACTGCCGTCGTCGTTTAAAAATACTTTCCAGTCCCAGTTCATGAAGACTCCAGCTTGTTGTTATTCATTGGCAAAAAACGCTTTGTAAAAAGACAAACCTCGCAAATTGATACCAATTGCGAGGTTTGAAGTTTTACCGAGAAAACAAATCGCCTGAATTACTTCTTGGCGTAGTCTTCCATGGGCTTGTCGTTAGGTGCGTTCCATGCTGCTTTGGTGCTCTCGCTGGCGGCATATCCGACACGGGTGTTTTTTGGTGGGATAGGCTGCATGAACCACTTGTCCCACAACTTGGCAATCTCGCCAGATTTCATCATTTCTTTGACGGTGTCGTCGCCGATTTTCTTGAAGGCAGCGTCGTCCTTGCGGATCATGATGGCGATGGGTTCAACACTCAACACTTCACCGACGATTCGGAAGTCAGCGGGTGCTTTCGATGTGGCGATGTTGCCAGCCAAAATGGCACCGTCCATCACGAAGGCGTCGGCACGGCCAGACTCCAGCAGCAAGAAGCTGTCAGCGTGGTCTTTGCCAAAAACTTCCTTGAAGTCAACGCCGGTAGCGCGCTCGTTTTTGCGCAGGGTCTGCACAGAAGTTGTACCCGTGGTGGTCGCCACGTTTTTGCCGTTCAACTGGGCAATGCCAGTGATGCCGGAGTTGGCCTTGACAGCGATGCGAACTTCTTCAACGAAAGTGGTGGGCAAGAACGACACGTCTTTTTGACGTGTGGCGTTGTTGGTGGTCGAACCACACTCGATGTCAACCGTGCCGTTTTGCACCAGTGGAATGCGGTTTTGTGAGGTGACAGCCTGGTATTTCACTTCAAGCTTGCGGCCAGCTGCTTTTTCAACGTTGGCGATGACCTTGTTGCAAACTTCAACATGAAACCCGGTGTACTTGCCGTCACCCAGCGTGTAAGACAGTGCGCCTGATGAGTCACGCACACCCATGGTGATCACGCCAGAGGCTTTGACCTTGGCCAGTGTGTCGTTGGCTTGCGCAAACACGCCGCTGGTGGCGAAGATGGCAAGGGTAAGCGCTGCGAGTTTGAGTTTCATGAAAGTTCCTATCAATAAATTAAAGAAGTTTTGCTGCATTCTAAAGAGCCTGACCTGCATTGACCCCCGAGGTTTACCCGAGCCCATTGAAGATCACCCCGAACCACTGGCACCCTTGCCATGCAGCCCGTTAGTCAATAACGTTGAGTTTTTGCAGCGGTTGACCACCAAAAATTTGCCCTTGGTGTTGCCCCTGATAGGTGCAACCTTTTCTTTACCCAACGTTTGCACAACATTCATAGCAGTCTTCGTGCCACGTTTGCCGTTCGGTGAGTCAATTGAAAGTGTCAACGCTTGTCTGTCTCAAAATCAAAACGTCATGAGCTGTAATTTCAGTGTCACAAAAACGCAAATGCCAGTTCCAAAACGCGTTATGCATTTTTCTTATAACGCATTAGGGTTGCTACTTACCCGCCAACTTGCCAACACAGGCAAGCGGCTTGGGACGCGCCAGCGCTTCCAGATACGTCCACAGGGCCTGCGCAGAGCTCTTAGCCGCTGCATTCATCGCCGGCCGCTCACGGTAGACGCGAATATCCATCGTCATATCCAGCTTGTCGCCAGCACTCACCAGTTTCTTGGCACGCAGCTCTTTTTTAACGGCACTGAAGGGCAAAAACGCGATGCCGTGACCTTCAAGCGCCATCGCTTTCAAGCCTTCAGCCATGTCGGTTTCGTACACCCGATCCAGATGAATGGCGGTGCTGGACTGCTTCAAAATCAAATCAACCACACGGCCTAAATACGCACCCGGCGCGTAACCGAGATAGGGCAACGGCTGACCCGCCCTGCCCGGCAATTTGTACAGCGGCTCGCCTGCCATGTCCGGCTTGACGTAAGGTGACAGCACCTCTTGCCCCAACGTGACCATTTCATAACGGTTCGGGTCGAGCTGAAAAGGCTGTGAATCATGGTGGTATGCAATCAGCAAGTCGCAGCTGCCTTCAACCAGCCGCAGCACGGCATCGTGCACATTCAGGGCAATCAGGCGGCTTTTGATGGGGCCAAACTTTTCACGCAAGCTGCTGACCCATGCCGGGAAGAAGGTAAACGCCAATGTGTGCGGCACAGCAAACTCAATCACGTCTTGCCCCGCCGACGTGTGGCCGCGCAACATGGCGCGGGTGGACTGCAGACCTTGCAGCATTTCCAGCGACTGGCTGTACAGCGTTTCGCCCGCAGGCGTCAGGCGCGTCGGGTACGAGCTGCGGTCAACCAGGTCCGTGCCCGCCCACGCCTCCAGCGCCTGTATGCGGCGCGAAAACGCAGGTTGGGTGACATGCCGCAGCGTGGCCGAACGGCTGAAACTGCGGGTTTCAGCCAGGCTGACAAAATCTTCAAGCCATTTGGTTTCCATTAACAGATTATGCGAGTTTGGCAGCGGATGGGGACTACGGGAATTCCCATAGGCGGACATAGCGCGCTATTTATTCAGGAGCTGCTTGTGCACGTATCCGTTGGCTTGAAGGCCAAAAAGATCCTGAAAATAACCCTTGAAGCTCCAAAATCTGCTGAAACCCTGCTCAGTCACTCTGCACTTTGCTGCAAATTCCACATCCTGGCGTATTTTTGATCAAGCGCCAGCAAATCTGCATGTGTTCCGCGCTCGACAATGCGTCCCTCTTCCATCACCAAAATCTCATGCGCATCAACCACGGTTGACAGGCGGTGGGCAATCACGAGTGTGGTTTTGTTTTGGGCGGCAGTGCGCAGCGCGGCCTGAATGGCGCGCTCGTTGGCGGAGTCGAGGGCCGACGTGGCTTCGTCAAAAATAACGACTGGCGGGTTTTTCAGCAGGGTGCGGGCAATGGCCACGCGCTGCTTTTCACCACCTGACAATTTCAGCCCACGCTCTCCGACCATGGTGTTGTAGCCCAGGGGTGTGCTGGTGATGAAGTCGTGGATGCGGGCGGACCTGGCGGCTTCTTCAACTTGCGCTCGGGTGGCACCCGTCTGGCCATAGGCGATGTTGTACTCCACCGTGTCGTTGAACAGCACCGTGTCTTGCGGCACGATGCCAATGGCCTGGCGCACACTGGCCTGGGTAACGTGTTTGATGTCTTGACCAGCAATGCTGATGTGGCCAAGTTGCACATCGTAAAAACGAAACAGCAGCCGCGCCAGGGTTGATTTGCCTGCACCTGATGAGCCGACGACCGCGACGGTTTTGCCGGGCGGGATTTCAAAGCTCACGTCCTTCAGGATGGGTCGGGCAGGGTCGTATGCAAAACTGACATTTTCAAATTTGACGGCAGGCGACGATGCGATGTGTATCGGCTTTGCACCCGGCTCATCTGCAATTTCACGCTCTTTTTCCATCAGCGTGAACATCTTGTCCAGGTCGGTCAGGCTTTGTTTGATTTCGCGGTAAATCACACCCAGAAAGCCCAGCGGAATATAAAGCTGGATCATGAAAGCGTTGACCATGACCAGGTCGCCCAGGGTCATGCGGCCATCGACCACGCCCTGCGTGGCGCGCCACAACATGGCCACCAGACCAATGGCGATGATGAGTTGCTGGCCGGTGTTAAGCAGGCTGAGCGTTGTCTGGCTTTTAACGGCAGCCTTGCGGTAACGCTCCAGGTTTTCGTCGTAGCGTTTGGCTTCAAAATTTTCGTTGTTGAAGTATTTGACGGTTTCATAATTGAGCAGCGAGTCAATCGCACGGCTGTGGGCGGACGAGTCAAGCTCGTTCATTTCTTTTCTGAACTTGGTCCGCCACTCTGTGACGGTGACGGTAAAGGTGATGTAACAGGCCAGCGCGGCCAGCGTGATCCAGGCAAACCACATGTCAAACTTGACCGCCAAAATACTGAGCACCAACGTCACTTCAATCAGCGTGGGGACGATGCTGTACAGCGAATAGGAGATCAGTGAATGCACGCCGCGTGTGCCGCGTTCAATGTCGCGCGTCATGCCGCCGGTTTGGCGCTCCAGGTGAAAGCGCAAGCTCAGTGCATGCAAATGCCTGAAAACTTCCAGCGATATTTTGCGCGATGCGCCTTCTGTGGCCTTCGAGAACACCAGTTCACGCAGTTCGGTAAAAAGCGATGTCGACAGACGCAGCAAACCATAACCCAGCAACAAAGCTGCAGGGACAACCAGCAAAGCCTGGGTGTCACCTGGTTTGATGTTCATGGTGTCGACAAGATTTTTCAGCAGCAACGGTACGCCGACGTTGCCCAGCTTGGCAAACAGCATGAAGCTCAAGGCGGCCAGCACCCGCCATTTGTAGTCCCACAGGTAGGGGAAAAGCCGCTTGAGCGTGTCCCAGTCAGACCTTGGCGGCAGTTTGGGGCCAGTGGCAGCAGTTAGCGGTTCAGCAGGATCAGTTGCAGCAGGGCTCATCGAACGCATGGGAGACAATCGCAATCATTGTTAGTTTTACTGCAGATTGTGCCTATGCCCAACGAATCAAGCCATCACTCAAGTACTCACACCACCACGCCTTTGAACGCGCCGACCGCTGCCTTGCCCACAGACAAGGAACTGGTGCTCAAAGTCATCCCCATGCCGGC
>JANMIH010000163.1:0-10300 GCA_031375685.1 Polaromonas sp.
CCCAGCACGCCGCCGCGCTCGGCAATGCGTTCAAACTCCTGTAGTACCGCTTCTTCAAGCAGCTCGGTGAGCTCTTCAATGATGAAAGCGCCCTGGCTCGGGTTTTCGTTTTTGGCCAGACCCCATTCGCGGTTGATGATGAGCTGGATCGCCATCGCCCGGCGGACTGATTCTTCAGTCGGTGTGGTGATGGCTTCGTCAAACGCGTTGGTGTGCAGGCTGTTGCAATTGTCGTAAATCGCGATCAGCGCCTGTAGCGTGGTGCGGATGTCGTTGAACTGGATTTCTTGTGCGTGCAGGCTGCGGCCACTGGTCTGGATGTGGTACTTCAGCTTTTGGCTGCGCTCGTTTGCGCCGTATTTCTCCTTCATCGCCACAGCCCAGATACGGCGCGCCACGCGACCCATCACGGTGTATTCCGGGTCCATGCCGTTGCTGAAGAAAAAGCTCAGGTTGGGCGCGAAGTCATCAATGTGCATGCCGCGTGCCAAGTATGCTTCTACAAAGGTAAAGCCGTTGCTCAGGGTGAAGGCAAGCTGGCTGATCGGGTTGGCGCCTGCCTCTGCAATGTGATACCCGCTGATCGAAACGCTGTAAAAGTTGCGCACCCGGTTAAGCACAAAATACTGGGCAATGTCGCCCATGACTTTCAGGCTGAACTCGGTTGAAAAGATGCAGGTGTTCTGGCCCTGGTCTTCTTTCAAAATGTCGGCCTGCACCGTGCCGCGCACGTTTTCTTGCACCCATTCGCGGATTTTCTCGGTCTCAGTCGCTGTGGGGTCACGGCCATTGTCGGCCTTGAACTTGTCCATGTTCTGGTCTATGGCGGTGTTCATGAACATCCCCAGAATGCTGGGTGCCGGGCCGTTGATGGTCATGCTGACACTGGTACTCGGGCTGCACAAGTCAAAGCCGCCGTAGAGCACCTTCATGTCGTCCAGCGTGGCAATGCTCACGCCGCTGTTGCCGACCTTGCCGTAAATGTCGGGCCGCAAACCGGGGTCATTGCCGTACAGCGTAACCGAGTCAAACGCGGTGGACAGCCGTTTGGCGGCCATGCCTTCGCTGAGCAATTTAAAACGGGTGTTGGTGCGAAACGGGTCGCCCTCACCGGCAAACATGCGGGTCGGGTCTTCGCCCTCGCGTTTGAAGGCAAAGGTGCCTGCGGTGTACGGGTAACTGCCGGGCACGTTGTCCAGCATCAGCCACTGCAAGACTTCGCCATCGTCGTGGTACTTGGGCAGGCTGACTTTGCGGATCGGTGTGCCTGACAGGGACTTGGTGACCAGTGCGGTGCGGATTTCCTTGTCGCGAATTTTGACCACATACTCGTCGCCCGCATAAGCCGCCTGCATGTCAGGCCATTGAGCCAGTAGGGCGCGTGCATCAGCATCCATGCGCGCTTTGCGATGGCCTGCCAAGTCGAGCGCGGCTTCGGCTGCGGGCGCACGTTCAGGTTTGCCTTCTTTCAGCATGTTGGCTGCGGCTTTGAGCTGCTGCACTTCACGTGCCAATTGGCCTTGGGCAATCGCGCGTTTTTTGTAGCCGCGTACCGTGTCAGAAATTTCAGCCAGGTAGCGTGTGCGTGCGGCGGGCACCACCGGTGTCTGGTTGGTGCTGTGGCGCACGCCGGCAATCGGCAGTGTGCCATCCGTCAAAATCAAACCCAGCGCAGCCAGGCGCGGCTTCATGGCCTGGTACAGCGCCGTGACGCCATCATCGTTGAAGCGTGCAGCCATGGTGCCAAACACGGGCATCTGGTCTGCGGGTGTGCCCCAAGCTTCCTTGTTGCGTTGGACCTGTTTGGCCACGTCGCGCAATGCATCGAGCGAACCTTTGCGGTCAAACTTGTTGATGGCCACAAACTCGGCAAAGTCCAGCATGTCAATTTTTTCAAGCTGGCTGGCCGCGCCAAACTCGGGGGTCATCACATACATCGGCACATCCACATGCGGCACGATGGCCGCGTCACCCTGGCCAATACCGGATGTTTCAACCACGATCAGGTCAAAGCCTGCGCACTTGCAGGCTGCGATCACGTCGGGTAAAGCATTGCTGATTTCAGAGCCAAACTCCCGCGTGGCGAGTGAACGCATGAAGACGCGGGGCCCAGCAGACCACGGGTTGATGGCGTTCATGCGGATGCGGTCGCCCAGCAATGCGCCACCGCTTTTGCGGCGTGAGGGGTCGATGGAAATCACCGCAACCCGCAGCGCATCGTTTTGGTCCAGCCGCAAACGGCGAATCAGCTCGTCCGTCAGTGACGATTTACCTGCACCCCCCGTGCCGGTAATGCCCAGAACCGGTATCTTTTTAGTAGCTGCTTGGGCAAGTATTTGTTGGGCTAGACCGTCTTTAACCTTGTCGTTTTCTAGCGCCGTGATCAGCTGTGCCAGCGCCCGCCACGATGCTTCACTGTGGCCAGAAACTGCATCTATCTTGGCAGGTGCATAGCCCGTCAAATCCTTGTCGCAGCGCATCACCATCTCGCCAATCATCCCGGCCAGGCCCATCTTCTGGCCGTCTTCCGGGCTGTAGATGCGCGTCACGCCGTAGGCATGAAGTTCTTTGATCTCTGGCGGCACAATCACGCCGCCGCCGCCGCCAAACACCTGAATGTGCTCGCCGCCCCGGCTTTTGAGCAGGTCAACCATGTACTTGAAGTATTCGACATGGCCACCCTGATAGCTGCTAATCGCTATGCCTTGCGCGTCTTCTTGCAGTGCAGCGGTGACTACTTCGTCAACACTGCGGTTGTGGCCCAGGTGAATAACTTCAGCGCCCATGCTTTGCAAAATGCGGCGCATGATGTTGATGGCGGCGTCGTGCCCGTCAAATAGTGATGCCGCAGTCACAAAGCGCACTTTGTGTGTGGGGCGGTAGCTGGCCAGGGCTTTGTATTCTGCGGACAGGTCGGTCATGGGTTGCCTCTTTAAGTCGCTCGATAAGTTGACGTTCAGGTTGACGTTTACGTAAACGTCAATCTTACGCTTTTCCGGAAATGCAGGGCGAAAAAAAAGAGGTGCCCAGCACCTCTTTTTCTAAAAATAAGTCCTGTGCAGGTCAACCGTACAAATAGGTCGGCAACCACAAGGTCAGGCCAGGCCAGATGTACATCAGCACCATGCACAAAATAACGATCAGCATGTAGGGCATCATGCCCGCAAATATCTGGTTGATCGTCACATGTGCCGGTGACACCCCTTTTAGATAGAACGCCGACATGGCCACTGGCGGCGAGAGGAAGGCCGCCTGCAAGTTGACAAAAACCAGCACCGCCCACAGGATGGGATCAATCTGAAAATGAACCAGCAGCGGCAAAAAGATCGGAACGAAAATCACGATGATCTCTGTCCACTCCAGCGGCCAGCCCAAGACAAAAATAATCGCTTGAGACAGCAGCAAAAACTGGATGGGCGTCAAGTTCATGCCCAGCACCCAGCTCTCGACCAGATTTTGACCGCCAAGGATGGCAAATACGGCAGAAAACAGCGCAGAACCAACAAACAACCAACACACCATGGAGGTGGTTTTGGCAGTCAAAAACACCGCCTCTTTGATTTTCTGAAAGTTCAGCGCACCGGCTTGCCAGGCCATCAAAAATGCGCCGGCAGCACCTACCGCTGCAGATTCCGTCGCAGTGGTGATGCCAAACAAAATGACACCCAGTACGATAAACGTCAAAATGGCCAGCGGCGCTACAGAGTGAATCATCATCGACATGATTTCATACTGCTCGGCATTGAACTTCGAATAGTAGTAAGCCAGTAAGGCCAGCACGATCAGGCACGCCACCATGAAGCCGGTATAAAACTGTTCGGGTACGGCCTGTGTCTTGGGCGCGTTGGTCGCTTCCCCTGCGCCCATTTCTGTCAGCGGCTCATCTTTAGCTGGCGTACTCGCTTGTGCGCCCGGGGGCTCCTGGACACCGCCAGTGCCCGCAGGCGCTTGCAACCCGCCCTCTGCAGGTGGTTCTTGCAGGCCGCCACCTGCTGGTGGCTCCTGTACGCCGCCGCTGGCGGGCGGTTCTTGTACCCCGCCACTTGAAGGTGGCTCCTGCACACCACCGCTGGCGGGTGGTTCTTGTACGCCGCCAGCTGCGGCAGGTTCGGCCAGAGCCGATTTTTCAGCCATCTGTGCCGCTACCACGGGCGCAGCGTCATTGTCCTTCTGGGAGTAGATAGTCACGTACCACCACACCGCACCCAAGGTGGCCACGGCCACAATCACAGGTGCCAAGGCGCGACCCAGGGCGGCAAGCAATTGCCACCATTTCAGGCTGACGCCTTCCACGCCGCTGCGCAAGGCTTTGCCGGGCGATACCAGCGCCATCATCAACGCGGGCAACATGAAGCGGGAATAGCTGGAAGAAATATGTGCCACCCAGGGTGAGATGGGCGCCTTCATTTGTTCTGGCGGCAGCTTTGGCGCGATTTTCGGGTTGATGATGCACCAACCAATCACGTAAACCAAGTACAAAAAGGCCAGAAAGAAACCTGGGAACATCGCAGCCGCGTACAGTTTGACCACCGACTGCCCGGCCACGGCCGCATACACGATGATCATGACCGACGGTGGAATCAAAATACCCAGTGTTCCGCCCGCTGTGATAACGCCGGCAGCCAGACGCGTGTCATAGCCCGCGTTGAGCATGGGCCGCATGGCAATCACGCCCATCAACACCACGACAGCGCCCACCAGGCCGCTGGCAATTCCCCAAAAAGTGCATATCACCAGCGTGGTTACGGCCAGAGAGCCGGGCAAGTGGCGAAACGCCAGTTGCACGCTGGTGAACATTTTTTCGACCAGCGCCCCGCGCTCCATGATGTACCCCATCAGCACAAAAAGCGGGATGGATAAAAGCACATCGTTGTTCATGGCCCCAAAGGCGCGTTGCACCATCAAAGGGAAGATTTTGTTGTCCAGCCAAGGTGCGGACGGATCGTAAAACGCAACAAAACCAAACATCATGCCCAGACCCATCAGGGTAAAAGCCGTCGGGAAACCCATCATGATCACCACAATGATCAGGCACAGCATCGTCAAACCAAGTGCAGCATTGCTCATCACTTCAACCCTTCATTCCAGCAGATTTCTCAATGGCCATGCGTTTGGTTTCCTCGTCAACGTTGTCGCTATTTTCTAGCTGCTGCGCTACAACGTCAGACTCTTTGACATCTTTCAGACGCGGTGTCCAGGCGCCGGTTTGCAGGCACACAATACAGCGAATGATTTCAGAAATGCCTTGCATCAGCACCAGCGCGCCTGCCAGAGGAATCATGAACTTGAACGGGTACACGGGCAACGGGTCAGCGTTGAAGGTTTGCTCGTTGATGGCCAGCGAGTCGCCAAAGTAGGTCCAGCCCGACCAGGTGAGCGCGGCAATACCAGGTATGAAAAATACGATGTACAGCACGAGGTCAATGGTGGCTTGCGTGCGCGGCTTGAAATTGCCATACAAAAAGTCGCCGCGTACATGGCCATCTTGTGCCAGCGTGTAGGCGCCACCCATCATGAAGAGCGTGCCGTACAGCATGTTGCTGGCGTCAAACACCCATGCTGTAGGCGCATTGAGCGCATAACGCTTGAAAACTTCCGCCACGACCAGCAGCATCAGCGCCACAATCAGCCACGCAAAGGCTTTGCCCACCCAAGTGCTGATGCGGTCAGCCGTGTGCAGAACGGTTTGTATTTTCATTGTTTCAGTTTCTAAAAGCAAACCAGCCACCCGGTATCCCGCTGTGGCTGGTTTGCAGGGTTGACAGACCCGAACTTAAACCATCAGATCAGGCCTTTTTGGCGCCCTTGCCGAAGTAGTGGTTGTACGCCATCTTGAAGTCCACCATGTAGTCGTTCTGCCATTGGCCAGCGCGCTCGGCGTAGGCTTTTTGGGACGCCAGGATCTTCTTGAACATCTCGTTTTCAGCGCTCTTCTTCGCGATGATCTTGTCCCATGATGCCAACTGCGCTTTGAGAATTGCATCAGGCGTTTTGTAGAACTTGATACCCGCCTTTTTCAGTTCAATGTAATCCTTCGAGTTGCGCTCAATCGCCTTCCAGCTCATGTCGGCGCTGGACGCCTGCACTGCGTAGTCAATGATGGACTTCAGCTCGGTTGGCAACGCCGCAAATTTGGTTTTATTGAACAAAATCTCAAATTGCTCGCCTGACTGGTGGAACGATTGCAACATGCAATTTTTAACCACGTCCGGGAAGCCCAAAATACGGTCAGACGTTGCGTTGTTGAACTCAGCAGCATCCAGCAGGCCGCGGTCCAGCGCTGGGACAATCTCGCCGCCGGGCAGCGGATTGACAGCTGCGCCCAGGTCGGTGTACATGTCAACGGCCAAACCCACAGTACGGAACTTCACACCCTTGAGCTGCGCGACGTTCGAAACCGGTTTTTTGAACCAGCCGAACGGCTGGGTTGGCATGGGACCGTACAGATAAGACACGACATCCATGTTCATGGACTTGTAAATTTCTTCCAGCAGCGCCTTGCCGCCGCCGTAATTGTGCCAAGCCAGCACCATGTTCGGGTCCATACCAAACGCTGGCCCTGAGCCCCACAACGCGAGGGCGTTGTTTTTGCCGTAGTGGTAAGCCACCACACCGTGGCCGCCATCCAGCGTGCCCTTGTTGACAGCTTCGAGCAACTGAAAGGCTGGCACAACAGAGCCTGATGGCAGTACTTCGATTTTCAGCTTACCGCTTGCCATGGCATTGACCCTGCCGGCAAAATCATTGGCGTACTCATGAAAAATGTCTTTGGCAGGCCAGGTGCTCTGAAAGCGCAGGGTCGTGGTGGTTTGCGCTGTGGCAATCATCGGCGCTGACATCGCGCCTGCGGCAACCGCTGCGCCTTTGAGCAGGCCGCGACGACGTGGGGATTTATTTTCGGTCAAGGTTTTGTCTCCTGGGGGTTAATAATAAGCATGCACACAAATAACTCCATATGATTATTTCTGTCCGGTCAGTCTTTGAGAAGAGGGTTTTTACCAAGCTCCCCGGCTAAGCCATGTCAACGCCGCGTCAGGTAGCAGGTTCACGAGATGACCATGCCTTTGAGCGCTGGGTCACTTGGCAGAAACCTCAGTTTGAGCCTGAGCATCGCGTCACGCAGCAAGGTGGCTACCATCACATTGCGGTGCGATTTTGAATTGGCAGGCACCACCGTCCAGGGTGCCCATGACGTGCTGGTGGCATTGAGCAGTGCCTCGTAGGCTTTTTGGTACTGCGGCCATTGTTTGCGGGTTTCAATGTCACCGTGGGCAAACTTCCAGTTCTTGGTCGGGTCGTCAATGCGTTCTTGCAGGCGCTCACGTTGCTCGTCAAAACTGATGTGCAGCATGAACTTCAAAATGACCGTGCCGTTTTCAGTCAGCATCCGCTCAAAGTCATTGATTTGGGCGTAGCGCTGTTCGGTCTGCTCGGGGGTGATCCAGCCGTTGACCGGCGGCACCAGCACATCTTCATAGTGGCTGCGGTTAAAAATCATGATCTCACCAGCGGCCGGCATGCGCTGGTGTATGCGCCACAAATAGTCATGGCCGCGCTCCTCTTCATTCGGTGCTTTCCAGCCGATGGTGTGAACGCCCAGCGGGCTCATGCGGTTGAAGATGCTGCGTATCGTGCCGTCTTTGCCCGATGAGTCCGTGCCCTGCAAAATCACCAGCAGCTTGTAGCGCTTGTCGGCGTAAAACAGGTTTTGCAAGCCGTCCAGCTCACTGGCCAGCGTATCAGTTGTGGCAATGTCGGCTTGCTTGCCGCCCGTGGTGTACGGTTTGGCGGCTGGGTCGAAGTCTTTGAGCAGGCGTTTTTTTGCCAACGGCAGTTGCCATGCATCCAGTAATTTGCTCATTCATGTCTCCGGTTATGTTGAGGGTCTGGCCTGACTATATCGGCATGGCCTGAAAAGCTACACTCCAGATTTACGAAGGGTACGGTATATGGTTGTGTCGTCTGATGTGAAAAATCCGGACCTTGGCTATGCGGGTGATGTGACAGTGCAGCAAGCCTTTGACTGGGTGGCTGCCGGGCAGGCCGTGCTGGTTGACATTCGCACCGACGCTGAAAGAGCCTGGGTCGGGTTTGTGCCCGGCGCTGTGCCGCTGGCCTACAAGCAATGGCCCGGCATGCAGATCAATCCCGGGTTTGACGCGGGCATCACAACCATCGCCAGCCGCGACAAAAAACTGCTGCTCTTGTGCCGCAGCGGCATACGGTCAATCGCCGCAGCCAAACGTGCAACCGAGCTGGGGCTGCAGGCTTACAACATCCTTGAAGGCTTTGAGGGTGATGCTGACGCACAGGGACAGCGCGGCAAAACGGGTGGGTGGAAGTTTCGTGGCCTGCCTTGGCAACAAGACTGATCGATGCATGGCCTGAGAGGGAAAACCTCTAGCCTGCCGTACCGTCAAGCGCTCCAATCCTGTTCATAATCCCGTCACATGACATTATTAGCACTCGACGTTGGCAACACCCGCCTGAAATGGGCGCACTACGCGTCGGCTGCACCCGGCGCGCTGTTGCTGGCGCAAGGGGCGGTGTTTTTGGAAAACATCGACAAACTGGCTGAAGGTGACTGGCGTAGCATCAGCCCGCCGAGCAAAATTTTGGGCTGCATTGTGGCGGGTGACGCCATCAAGCGCCGCGTGGTCGAGCAATTGGAGCTTTGGGAAGTTGCGCCCAATTGGGTCATCTCCAGCGCGCAAGAAGCCGGGGTGACCAACGGTTACGACCACCCGGCCCGCCTGGGCGCAGACCGCTGGGTGGCCATCATTGGTGCTCGGCAGCGTTTGCTGGCTCAAGGGCTGGCCAAACCCTGCATTGTGGTGATGGTGGGCACGGCTGTGACGGTTGAGGCGATTGACGCATCCGGCAAGTTTTTGGGCGGCATCATCTTGCCTGGCCACGGCATCATGCTGCGCGCACTGGAGTCCGGCACGGCCGGTTTGCATGTGCCCACAGGGGATGTGTGCGACTTTCCCACCAACACCAGCGACGCACTGACCAGTGGCGGCACGTTTGCCATCGCTGGCGCAGTGCAGCGCATGGTTGACAACGTCACCCGCCATTGCGGCCAGGTGCCGGTGTGCATCATGACGGGCGGTGCAGGCTGGAAAATGGCGCCCAGCATGTCGGTGGAAGTTGAACTGGTGGAAAGCCTGATTTTTGACGGCCTGCTGGAGATTGCCCAGCGGCGATTTGCCAGCTAGGCTCAATTCAGATTGCTATTATTTGAGTAGCTGCTTGCGCACGTATCCATTGGCTCATAGGCCAAAATATGCCTGAAAACCGCTAAAAAAGCATGCAACAGCCCAAAAGCAGCGTCAACCCAACGCTAATCACCCCAAGGCAACATCAGCGTCACCACTGACAGCTTGGCAAACTCCGGTACAAACTCATCAATGATGCGCTGCGGCTCGGGGCAGAGCAGGCTGTCGGTGATGACGCCAAACTGAACGCCGCCACCGTAACTCAAAATCGACACGCCCAAACCCACATCGCCTGACTGCGGCACCCAGAACATGCTCTGCTCTAGCGTGCTGCCGCAAAACTTGAGTTTGTCGCGCGGACCGGGGACGTTGGTCATCACTGCCGTGGTCTTTTTGGCGAACAGGTTGAGCATCATGTCCTGCGCCGGCTTGATGAGCAGACCCGCCACCGCCAGCAAACTGAAGGCCAGCAGCGGCTGGTAGCTGCCTTTGAGCTCGCTCATGCGGCGACGCACTTCGTACACGCGCTCAATCGGATTCTCCACACCAATCGGCAGCACCAGCGGCACCAGGCCAAAGCGGTTGCCCAGCTTGTAGGCCTGGTCTAGCGGCCGCAGATTGACCGGCACCATGGCGCGGATTTCTTGGCCGGTGGTGTCGTCGCCATGGCCCTTCAGGTATTGGCTGATGGCACCGGCCACGCAGCTCAGCAGCACGTCGTTGATCGAGCAGTTCAGCGCCTTGCCGACGGCTTTGACTTCTTCTAGCGGAATCGGGTCGCACCAGGCGACTTTTTTGCTACCGCCGGGTTTGCCTTTCAGGCGGGTTTTGGAGTCATCGGGCATCAGCGCCAGCGCGGCCAGGTCGCTCACCAGCTGGTAGCCGACCTTGGCCATATCGAGCGAGCCGGCCATGCCTTTTTGCGGGTCGGACAGGATCTGCAGCGCCTGCGCCGCGCCCTGGCCGGCAGCACCGAGCGCCTTCACGGTCATGTCGGTAAACGGCTTGATGAGCTGGTCGGTGATCCAGTCTTCGGCGCCCGCCGGCTCGGCCTTGCGGCGGCGCTCGGGTGGCGGCGCGCC
>JANMIH010000173.1:0-3010 GCA_031375685.1 Polaromonas sp.
TGCAGCCACACCATAGGAGACCCACATGCCCGATTTCAACACCGTCAAAGTCACCCTAGATGCAAGTAAAGCACGCATCGCCCGCCTGCAACTGAACCGTCCTGACAAACTGAACGCCATCAGCAGCACCATGCCGGGCGACATCCAGCAGGCGGTGAAATATCTGGAGGCCGATGACGACGTCCACGTCATCATTGTTGAAGGCGAAGGTCGGGCGTTTTGCGCAGGTTACGACCTGAACGAATACGCCGAGGGTGTTGACCCGGCCAACATCACTGACGACCACCCGTGCCGACAAGAAAAAACACCCTGGGACCCGATGGTGGACTACCAGCTGATGAAGCGCCACACCGACGAGTTCATGTCGCTGTGGCGCTGCACCAAACCCACCATTGCCAAAGTACACGGCTACGCGGTAGCGGGCGGCAGCGACATTGCGCTGTGCTGCGACATGCTGGTGATGGCGGACGACGCGAAAATTGGCTACATGCCCACGCGCGTGTGGGGCTGCCCCACAACGGCGATGTGGACCTACCGCATTGGTGCGATCAGGGCCAAGCAGCTCATGTTTACCGGCGACACGATTGACGGCGCCACAGCCGCTGAATGGGGCTTGGCCAACATTGCCGTACCCGCAGCAGAACTTGACAGCGCGACCGACGCGCTGGCCAACCGCATAGCGGGCGTGCCCAAGTCCCACCTGATGATGCACAAGCTGGTGGTCAACCAGGTATGGCTGTCGATGGGGCTGGAGCAAACGCAAATGTTTGCCACCGTGTTTGACGGCATCACCCGCCACAACCCCGAGGGGATGTGGTTCAGGCGGCAGGCACAGGCTGAAGGCTTTAAAAACGCGATTGAGTGGCGCGACAGCGGCAGAAATATCCCCGAAGGCGATGAAGCCCGTGCGCTGGTGGCCCAGCTTGAAAAGCAGTTAGCCGAGGCGCGGGCGAAAATATCGCCATGAGCTCAAAACCCGACACCCCGTGGCTTGGCGCGGCCATCGCCCGTATTGAAGCCGATTACCAGCGAAGCGCCGACACACACCTGATTGCCCTGCCGCTGCCGGGCTTTGCGGCGCATGGCATTGACTTTTACCTCAAAGACGAATCAACCCACCCCACCGGCAGCCTGAAGCACCGACTGGCGCGTTCCCTTTTTTTATACGCGTTGTGTAATGGCCTGATTCATGAGGGCTCGACGGTTGTGGAGGCGTCCAGTGGGTCTACTGCGGTGAGCGAGGCTTACTTTGCACGCCTGCTGGGGTTACCCTTTGTGGCCGTCATGCCGCGCAGCACCTCGCCAGAGAAAATTGCACAAATTGCCCACTACGGTGGCCGCTGCGAGCTGGTTGAAAGCGCATCGGATGTGTACGACGCAGCAAAAAGCATTGCCAGCAGCAGCGGCGGACACTACATGGACCAGTTCACCTACGCCGAGCGCGCCACCGACTGGCGCGGCAACAACAACATCGCCGAGAGCATGTTCAGCCAGATGTCGCATGAGCGCTTTGCCATACCGCGCTGGATTGTGGTGGGCGCGGGCACGGGCGGCACCAGCGCCACGATTGGCCGCTACATGCGGTTTCAAAAACACCATGGCGAGCATTGCCAGTTGGCGGTGGCTGACCCCGTGGGCTCGGTGTTCAGCGCCTATCACCGCACGGGTGACAAATCACTGGTGGGCGCAGGCTCACGCATTGAAGGCATCGGCAGGCCGCGTGTGGAGGCCAGCTTTATTCGCAGCGTGATTGACCGCATGGTGGATGTTGAGAACGTCGATTCACTGGCGGCGATGCTGGCGTTGTCGAACCTGCTGGGGCGCAAGGTCGGGCCGTCCACGGGCACCAATTTTTATGCCATGCTGGTGTTGGCTCAAGAGATGCTGGCACGCGGTGAGACAGGCTCGATGTTGTCGCTGTTGTGTGATTCAGGTGAGCGTTACCTGCCCACCTATTACGACACCCACTGGGTTCAAGAAAAAATGGGTTGCTGCCAGAACGCGCAGCAGCGCACCGCACAGTTGATGGACGTATGACACTCAGACGTGATGTCTTACTGGGCGGCATCAACCTGGCGGCTTTTGGCAACGCGGCTTATGCCTTGCCTGCCAAAACGCTCAGCTTCCCGCGCGACAGGGGCTCTCACCCTGACTTTAAAACCGAGTGGTGGTACATCACCGGGCATGGCCGGTCAGGCAATCGTGAGTTTGGTTTTCAGCTCACGTTTTTTCGCTCCCGTGTTGACAGCACACAAGGCATGGCGTCCAAGTTTGCGGCCAAACAACTGATGTTTGCCCACGCAGCGATCACCGACGTGCAGGGCAAAAAGCTCTGGCATGACCAGCGCATTTCGCGCGATGGTTTTGGGGTGGCTTTTGCCAGCGAGGCGGATATGGCCATCAAGCTGCGTGACTGGACATTGCAAGCCGATGGCAAACGCTACAGCGCGGCATTGCCCGCCAGCGACTTTGGCTTGAACCTGCAATTTACCGAGACTCAAGCTGTCTTGTTGCAAGGCAAAAATGGCCTGTCACGCAAAGGCCCTGATGAAAAACAGGCCAGCTATTACTACAGCCAGCCCCAGCTGGCCACCACCGGCAGCCTGGTGCTACAGGGCAAAACATTTGAGATCTCCGGCACGGCGTGGCTGGACCACGAATGGAGTCAGGAAATCATGGCACCGGGTGCTGTCGGCTGGGACTGGATAGGCATGAATCTGCTGGACGGCAGCGCACTGACGGCTTTTCACCTGCGTGACAAGACCGGTGGTGCGGTGTGGGACGGTGGCTCGTTCAGATCGGCCAACCAAACGCTCCGCATTTTTAGTCGCGGTGAGGTGATGTTCAAGCCCACCCGTTTCTGGACAAGCCCCATCACACAAACGTCTTACCCGGTTGAATGGACAGTCCGCACGCCGACCAACACCTTCACCGTCAAAGCCGTGATTGACAACCAGGAGCTTGACAGCCGCCAATCCACTGGCGCGATTTACTGGGAAGGCTTGAGCGA
>JANMIH010000192.1:0-5990 GCA_031375685.1 Polaromonas sp.
CGGTGCTTAAGTAATCAGCAAGACGAACGCCGGACTGCAAGGTTGCTGCTTTGCCTGCCATGAGCCGCTCCTTTGAAGGAAATGATGATTCCCAAGGATATAGCAAATTTACTTAAGTGAACAGCATTGGGGTCAGACTCCGATTAGTTTTGGAAAATCTAAGATCGCCTCTGACTACAGCTAACAAAAAAACGCTTTACACAATCACAGTCACAATTGAAACCATGGCTAAATTCCTAAATACCAGCGCAACCAATTACTTCCTTGAAGAAATGATCAAAAGCGCATCAGACCGCTTGATTCTGATCAGCCCTTTTCTCAAACTCAATGACCGCATGAAAGAGCTACTGGCCGACAAGAATCGGCTAAAGATCGACGTGCGAATCGTCTACGGCAAAAGCGAGCTGCAACCGCAAGAAATTGAATGGTTGCGTGGCCTGACCTATATCCGCACCAGCTTCTGCAAAAACCTGCATGCAAAGTGCTACATGAATGAAGAGATGTGCATCGTCACAAGCCTGAACCTGTACGAATTCAGCCAGGTGAACAACAACGAGATGGGCGTTCTGATCAAGCGAAGTGAAGATATTGAGTTGTACAAAGACGCCTACGAAGAAGCCCAGCGCATCATCCGCATCAGTGACGAGGTGCGGATTTCGATGGAGCGAATTTCCAGCGAGCCAGAAACCGCCAGTCAACCTAACAGCAAAATTCAAGACGGCGAGGAAGTAGGCGACAAATTACCAACCGGCAAGCTTGCGCAGAAGCTGGGTATTAAGCTAGCGCAGCTGTTGGAGCTTGCAGTAGCGCAGGGATACCTCACCATTGACGGTGACAAACACAGCCTGAGCGCAAAGGGCGAAAAAGCTGGCGTTGAATTTATTGCAAAGAGCCGCTTCGGCCCGTACTTTCTTTGGCCACAAGACTTCAAGCCATCTTAGTAAATCTATAGCTGGCAATTTAGTTCACATCATGAAGATTTCATACGATAAAGCAAACGACGCCCTTTACGTGCATGTTTGTGATGAAGTAGGTCATGAGGTGGAAGAACTTGAAGACGGCATTGTTTTAGATTTCAACGATACCGGCGACGTTGTTGGCATTGACATTCAACACGTCGGCCAAAGAGCTGACTTCACTAAAGACGCCGTGGCCTGCAGCTACCGCGAACATGAAGATATTTTTCACATTCGCTTGTCGAAAAAACAGATCGTGCGCGAAGCGTCGCTTGACTGGTATAGCCACATCAGCTACGCAGCAGATAAATCCATCGTCGAGATCGTTTTGTTAGATGCTAAAAAGTCTGGGGGGCTGCCCTCGAACTATCAGAGTGGAGAATTGGGGTTAGGCTCAAATTAACTTTAACTTGCTATTTAATTCGTAGCCGCTCACGCACGTATTGATTGGATCGTGGCTACTTTTGATAGTGTAAATAGCCAGTTTTAGACGTCAAAAAACTAACTTGGGGCAGGTTCAGCCTCGAAAAAGCCCCGAAACGCCGTTTTTGTCCTGTTTTACCTATGTTTTAGGCCTCAAGGTCAATAAATACGGGCGCAAGCAGCTATAAAAATATGAGCGGTTGAATGGTCAATTAACCTTTTGAGGCAAAGCAGCCTTGCGGCGCACGTGCAGATGGGTTTGTATCGAATCACCTTCGCCCGACTTCACTTCTTTTACCTCCAGGTAGGCAGCCTGCTGGCGGATCAATTCACCCAGCTTGGCAACACCGTAGTTGCGTGGGTCAAAAGAAGGGTTGCTTCGGGTAATCTGGCCGCCTAGCGCTGCGAGCGTGGTCCAGCCGTCCTCGCGCACAGTGGCGTTCAGCGCATTCAGCAACATCGGTTTGAGCTTGGGCAGCTCGGCAACGGGCTCTTGGCCGGGCTTGGCTTCTTCAGGCTCACTGCGCAAAATCTCGGTGTAAATAAATTTGTCGCAAGCCGCTACGAAAGGCTCGGGCGTTTTGCGCTGCCCAAAGCCGTACACCACCAGCCCGGCTTCGCGAATGCGGGTGGCCAGGCGGGTAAAGTCGCTGTCGCTGGACACCAGACAAAAGCCGTCGACTGCATCAGCGTGCAGCACATCCATGGCGTCGATGATCAAGGCGGAATCCGTCGCGTTTTTGCCGCTGGTGTAGGCAAACTGCTGTATCGGCTGAATGGCCATGGTGTGCAGAACCTCCTTCCAGCTTTTAAGGTTGGTCGTGGTCCAGTCGCCATAGGCACGCTTGATGGTGGCGGTGCCGTAGCGCGACACCTCGGCCAGCAGTTCCTGAATGACTGAGGCTTGCGCGTTGTCGGCGTCAATCAATACGGCAAGTTTTTGGTTGGTGTTGGTGGCCATGTGGTCGTCCTGGTGTTTGCGCCATGGTACGAGAACAATGGCGGGCGGATCGCGAGTTGAAAAACTGGCACTTGCAAATTTATATCCAAACCAGTATATTTCGATCAATGAAATCCGTTCGCTTTCTTGGTAACTCGCTAAAAGCCCTGAGGGAGTTCCCGGAAGACGCCAGGCACGATGCGGGCTACCAGATCGACAAGGTTCAGCGGGGTTTGCAGCCAGATGACTTCAAGCCCATGCCAGGCCTATGCGTGGCATTGGCAAGGGCGTCGAGGAAATTCGCATCTGGGACGAATCGGGAACTTACCGGGTTGTTTACACGGCTCGGCTCGCTGATGCTGTGATCGTGCTGCACGCGTTTCAGAAAAAGACGCAGGCCACTGCAAAGCGAGATGTTGATCTTGCAAAAGAACGTTTTACCGAATTCATGAAAGGCCAGAAATGAGCAAACCAGACAACTATGCCAGCGTGTGGGACGCACTGGCCGACACCCCCGAGCAAGCTGCCAACCTGCGCACGCGAGCAGAGTTGATGCAGCAAATTGCAGCCATCGTGAAGGAAAGCCAATGGACGCAGGTTGAAGCCGCGGCCCAGTGCGGTATCACGCAGCCCCGTATGAATGACTTGCTGCGCGGGCGGGTGTCCCGTTTCTCGCTGGACGCGCTGGTCAACGTTGCCACAGCCATCGGGCGACGGGTGCATTTGGAGCTTGAAGCAGCTTGACAGACGACAATCGGGGTTGCTTTAGACGCCAATCAGCCCGGCAAGCCTTGCATTCCAACCCACCAGCCACCAGCTAGGCCGTATGAGCGAATCACTCCACATCGTCTGCCCCCATTGCCAAACCACCAACCGCGTGCGTGCGGACCAGCTTGCCAGCGCGCCTGACTGCGGGCAATGCAAGCAGCCGCTCTTTACGGGCAAGCCGGTTGACCTGGCCGAAGCCGCATTTGACAAGCACCTGCAGCGCAACCAGATCCCGCTGCTGGTGGACTTTTGGGCGCCGTGGTGCGGCCCGTGCCGCCAGATGGCGCCGGGCTACGTACAGGCTGCCGCCCAGCTGGAGCCGCGCGTGCGCGTGGCCAAGGTAGACACCGAGGCGCAGCAGGCGCTGGGGGCCCGTTACCAGATCCGCAGCATTCCGACGCTGGCGCTGTTCGTCAATGGCCGTGAAGTAGCCCGCCAGGCCGGCGCCATGAGCGCCAGCGACATCGTGCGCTGGACGCGACAAAACATACCAAGCTGACGGTTTGCTGCATTTATGCAGCACCGTCCGCTAATGTCGTGAGCCAGGTGCCTATTCGGTCCGTCTATCGAACTGTCCGAAATTACCTGGCTGCTACAGCCGTCAGGGACTACATCCAGTTAACGCCATAGTGACCGTACACCTTCTGCCCGTAAGCGTCAGAGTATTCTGGCATTTCGCTTTCCGCGTATCGCGGCGCCTTTTCGAGGTGCGACTTGTCAACCGGCACAACATAGCCATCAAGGTTGGTGTCATATTTCAGCATGCTCCAGGGAAGGGGGTAGCGATCCGTGCCCATCCCCAGAAAGCCGCCGAACTCCATCACTGCGTAACGAACCACGCCAGAACGCTTGTCGATCATCAGCTCATCGATTGACCCGAGCTTGTCGCCGTTGCCGTTGTAGACCGAGGTGCCTTCGACCTTGTCCGAAGAAATAACGTAGTTGATCATCTGGAATCTCCTTTGGGTGCAGCCAGCCGACAACATGTCAGCCAATCCAAAAATGAGTTTCTGCCCTTTTAATTCAGTCAAAGATCAGCGCAGACGCTGAGCCGCTGTAGGAACTTATCCTTTGCACTAGAAATTGGGGGCAGATTCCAATTTATCTTCAGACGCTATAAATACAGTAGCTGCTCGCGCTCGTATTTATTGGCTTGTGGCTACTTTTGGTGGTGTAAATAGCCCTTTTTTGACGTCAAAAGACTGTCGTGGGGCAGGTTCAGGCTCGAAAAAGCCATGAAACGCCGTTGTTGGCCTGTTTTTATCTAAGCACCTGCAGCGCAACCAGATCCCGCTGCTGGTGGACTTTTGGGCGCCGTGGTGCGGCCTGTGCCGCCAGATGGCCCCGGGCTACTTGCAGGCGGCAGCCCAGCTGGAGCCTGGCGTGCGCGTAGCCAAGGTCGACACCGAGGCGCAGCACGCGCTGGGGTCGAGCTACCAGATCCGCAGCGTTCCGACGCTGGCGCTGTTCGTCAATGGCCGCGAAGTGGCCCGCCAGGCCGGTGCGATGAGCGCCAGCGACATCGTGCGCTCTATGAGGCAGAACATACCGGGCTGACGGTTTGCTGTGTTTTGTTGGAACAATCGGGGGCTGACTTCAAACAAATTGATGAGTTTGACAAATGTCGCACCCAGTGCTACATTTTTACATGCCAGCAAAACCGGAAACACCCACTGGGAGAGTCTTTAAATCTGCATGGTTTAGCAAGGCGGCCAAGAAAGCGCATATCCGTGATGACGAGTTATGTGCCGCTGTAAAGCAGGCGATGCTTGGTCAGGCGGATGACCTGGGTGGCGGAGTGTTCAAGAAGCGGCTAAACGACAACATGCACCGTTCCATCATTTTGTCCAAGGCCGGGAGGTGGTGGGTTTTTGAATACTTGTTTGCTAAAAAAGACCGTGACAACATTGAAGACGACGAACTTGTGCAGTTTCGCGCTTTGGCCAAGAACTACGCCATGTTGAACGACACGCAAATCGGGCAACTTATTGACGGCAACCATTTAAAGGAAATATGCCATGACCACTAAAAAAGTCTTTAAGTCAGATGCTTTTGAAGCCATTCATTCGTCTGCCAGAGCCCTGCACAAAATTGGCGCCATTGACAAAACCACGATGCGCGGGTTTGACGTGTCTTGCCTGGCGCTGCCAGCAGACATCAAGCCTGAGCAGATCAAACTGATCCGTGAATTGAACCATGTAAGTCAACCCATCTTTGCCCGCTACCTGAACACGAGCGAGTCAACCGTACAAAAATGGGAAACAGGTGCCAAGCGCCCGAGCGGGATGGCGTTAAAGCTACTGTCAGTGATTCAAAAACATGGCTTGAATGTGTTGGCTTAATCTTCAGCTGTATCAACAATCCGACAACAATCCATGCCTTTGACTGAAAAGCAACTGCGAGCCCGCGACGCCAAAAGAGACTTGGGCGCAGAACTGTTGGCATCCATTCGTGACAAGAAGGCTGGCCGGGGCGCGGTTGTTGGTCGATTCCCAACATCGACAAAAAATGCCGGTGACGCAAAGGCAAAACCTAATCAAAACCGCCTGATACCTTCACCGAAGGAGCTGGACGCGGCGCTCACGTTATCAGCAGACCGCGCCCGCCGCATGGCTGAAGCATTCGGGTTGAAAGTGCCGGGCACTGCGCCAAAACCTGTGAAAAACAAGAGCACCAGCAGATGACCGTGGGGCTGATCTGCATAAAGTCAGCGCAATAGCAGCCCACTACAAACTGCATATTCACTTCGACGATGGCGCAGACAAGTCGGTCGACTTCAAGCCATTTTTAAGCCAATCTCAGCAAGAGTCGCCGTTACTGAATTTGCTCCAGCAATTTGCCAAAAATGCTGTTGACAAGATCTGCCAATGGATCGTTTTGCGGTTGCGGCTGCTGGCCTTCTG
>JANMIH010000195.1:0-2161 GCA_031375685.1 Polaromonas sp.
CGGCTGGGCAGGTTGGGCGCGGTGCAATCGGGTGCATAGCGTCATCACCCAAGAGGTGAGGGTCATGGAGGACAAAAAAGTGAGTGTTCATGAGGTCTGTGAAATGTTTTCAAGCGGTCAACTGCTTTTTCTAGGTTTAACCGTCCAAACGTGTCCCACACAGGTTTAACACCCATCAAAGCCAGGATCTGAGACTCCAATACACCTCCGTGGCGCATGGTTTCGCCTGACCATAAATTGAACAGCAACCTGTCTGGATACGCACCGTTTTTGCCGCGAAATTCGTTGACCAGAGTGGCCGCTAGGGCTGCGCCTTGCGCATAAACACCTTGCGACGGTATGCGTGACGGGTCAAACCCAAAGAGGTTTTTACCTGTAGGCATGGCATCAGGGCTGCGCAAAGGGTCGCCGCCTGGCCCAGCTGCCACGTATCGGCCTGCCAGTGCCGCCACCATGGCATCAAGCTCTGCTTTGGCGCTATTCACCATCAATTGATCAATGCCTTCTACTTTCTTAGCAAACTCGGCGGGGAGCATCGCACCCATTCGGTCCACCATCGCCTCAGCGGTACTCAAGCGCATTGCTTCGTTCGGCGGCACGCCAAAGGTGTGCAGACCAAAAGGCGTTTGCGACTCCTCAATTTCGTGCAAATAATCGTGCAAAGCCTCCACATCATCTGCAGTGCGCAATTCACTGCGACCTAGGTCTTTGAGCAAGCCCATTTTGCTGGCTAGCTTGTTCAGGTCAGCCAGAGCGGCAGCGGAAGCTGACTCGCTTTGCTGCTTGGCCACACCAAAATCATCAAACAGGCCATGCAGTTTGACCAGATCAGGATTCAAGCCAGCCTTGTCAAAAGGCGGTGTCATGTGCGAAATCAACGTCGCCATGCCGCGTCGCTTGGCTTGCAAGCCCTCCCCCACCACATCAACGCTGTAAGGGTAGACCTGCGGGATGTCAGCCACGATGGCTTCGCTTGGGTCAGCGGCGGTAAAGCCGACTTCTTTGCCGGGCAGCCACTCGTGCGTTCCGTGCGTGCCCACATGCAGCATGGCGCTGGCTTTGAAGTCTTTTTGCAGCCACAAATAGAACGCCAGGTAGTTGTGCGGCGGTGCCAACGCCAGGTCGTGGTACATCTTTTTGACGTCAGTGTAGCCGCGCGCGGGCTGCGGCGCAAACAGCAAATTTCCATACCGCTGCACCGGGAAAACAAAATGGGCCTTGCCCTGCCTGTCGCGCCAGACCATGCTGGTGGAGTCTTCAGGTGCTCCCCATGACTTGACCATGCTGTTGCGCAGTGCCGCAGGCTGAAAGTCGAGCCAGCGCTGGTAGGTTGCAACAGGCAGCAACACGGCTTGCCCGCTGGCCACCAGCTCTTGCAACGCGCCAGGTGTGTTGTCGGCAATGTTGGTGCCGTGTTTTTGCAATCGGTCAAACAAAGCCGCTTCGCTTGCAGGTCGGCCTTGGGCGTTGTAGCCTTCGCCTTCAAGACGCTTCAAAATTTGCCACAGCGAGCGCGGCATGACGTTCAGGTAAGACGCGCCCACATTCTGTTTTCCTGCCGGGTAGTTGTAGTACAGCACCGCCACACGCTTGTCTTGCGCAGCCAGAACGCGCAGGTCAACCAGCTTGCGCACCCGGTTGGCCAGACGGTCAACCCGCTCATCAATCGGCACTTCAGCCACAAAATCTAAGCCTGTCTCTTTGTCTTTGCGGCGTTCTTTGCTGGCCACTACTGTCGGCGCAATGATGCCCGCCAGTTCAGATCCGCCGATTTGCCACGAGCGTTCAAAATGATCCAGTCCGAGCGGTGAATCTTCCCACTCCTGACGGCTGGATTTGTACAACACGATGGCATTGACCAGCGGCACATCCAGCTTTTCCAGCAGCGGAACGATCTTGTCAGGCACATTGCCAATCTTCATGGCCATGGCCACCACCGCAGTCACGCGAGCTTGGCCTTTTTCGTTCATAAAAAACTGCTGCACGGGCAATGTTGATGGAAAGCCATAGACCGGCAGCACATTAAAACCACGTTTTTCAAGCGCCTGCGCAACGGCTTGCGTGCTGTCGTTGCTGCCTTCTATCGCTTGGCCGCGGCTTAGCACGATGCCTACCCACGGCTTGCTGCTGCTTGCGGGTCGCTGGCTCAAATAGGCATTCG
>JANMIH010000217.1:0-5129 GCA_031375685.1 Polaromonas sp.
TTCAGTACCCGTGACGGTCACCATGTCGGTCGTGATGCTGCAGCCCTTAAGGCGCGTGCGGCCAGCCGGCAGCTTGGCAATCATGTAGCCGTGCTCCACCACGATATCAGCGCCCATGGCTTGCAGACCCTTGATGTGCTGATCAACCGGGCGCGAACCAATGGCGCAACCCCCTGGCAAAGACACCGTAGCTTCGCCAAACCGCGCCAGTAGCGGGCCCAGCGCCAGCACGGACGCGCGCATGGTTTTAACCAGCTCGTAGGGGGCTTCAGGCGAAGTTAGTGCGCCCGCGTTGATGGTGACAGTGCTTGGCACGTCCTTGTTGCGCTCAGCAGTCACGCCCATATTGCGGATCAACTTGAGCATGGTCGACACGTCTTGCAAACCCGGCACATTTTCTAACGTGACGGTATCGGCAGTCAGCAGTGCGGCGCACAACTCAGGCAACGCCGCGTTTTTGGCACCTGAAATAGTGACGGTGCCGTTCAGTGATTTCCCGCCTTTGATGAGTAACTTGTCCATGGTGTACTTTTAAGAATTGGCCGCCCACTCGGCAGGCGTGAAGGTTTTCATCGACAGCGCATGTACCTCGTTGGTCTGAATCCGGGCACCCAGCGTGGCATAGACTTGTTTGTGCCGCTGAATCAGGCGCAGGCCCTCAAAGCGGCTGGAGACGATGGTGGCGTACCAGTGCTGGCCGTCCCCCGAAAGCTCAATGTGCTCGCATGGCAAGCCTGCGGAAATGATGGATTGGAGTTCTTCGCTGGTCATGTGTTTAATGTCTGATTTTGTAGCCGGTACGAAGCATGTTGACAGCAATGGCGCTGACGATGATGAGTGCAGTCGAGACGATACCCAGGCTGAGCCAGGGCGAGACGTCGCTCTGACCAAAAAACCCATACCTGAAACCATCAATCATGTAGAAAAACGGGTTCAGATGGCTGACGGTTTGCCAGAATGGCGGCAGCGAATGAATCGAGTAAAACACGCCACTTAAAAATGTCATCGGCATGATGACAAAGTTTTGAAACGCTGCCATCTGGTCAAACTTGTCCGACCACAAGCCGGCAATCACACCCAGCGCACCTAACATGGCAGCGCCGAGTACGGCAAACAGCACAATCCACAGCGGATAAGCAAAGTCGGGGCGGCCAAAATAAACCGTCACCGCGAACACGCCCGCGCCTACCAGCAAACCACGCGCCACCGACGCACCCACATAAGCAAAAAACCAGTGCCAGTGCGACAACGGCGTGAGCAGCACAAACACCAGACTGCCCATGATTTTGCTTTGGATGAGTGACGATGAACTGTTGGCAAAAGCGTTTTGCAGCACGCTCATCATCACCAGACCAGGCACCAAAAAAGCGGCGTAGTTGACCGTGCCATAAACCAAAACGCGCCCATCGAGCACATGACCAAAAATCAGCATGTACATCACGGCGGTCAGCACTGGCGCGCCTACTGTCTGAAAACCGACTTTCCAGAAGCGCAAAGTCTCTTTATAAAGAAGTGTTTGCATGCCGTTCATGCTTTCACCTCAGCTGTTCCTGATTTGTCAGACATGACGTCCAGGAAAACATCTTCCAGATCAGCCTTGCGTATCTCAACATCTTCAACAACGAGGCCCGCTTGACGAATCGCAGCCAGATACTGCTCAATTTCATTGGCGTTATGTGCCGGGAACTGCACAATTCGTCCGGTAATACGCGCTTTATCTGCCAAATTCTTGGGTAACTCGCTATCGATTTTAAAGCGCAGCACATTTGACGATGCAGCTTTGAGCAACTCTGACGTATTGGCCAGCGCTACCACTTTGCCTTGCTTGAGCATGGCGATGCGGCTGCACAGGGCCTCGGCTTCTTCGAGGTAATGCGTTGTCAGCAGCACAGTGCTGCCCTGCTTGTTGAGCTTGGCGATGAACTGCCACAGCGTTTGGCGCAGTTCCACGTCAACGCCTGCGGTGGGTTCGTCCAACACAATGACTTGCGGTTTGTGCACCAGGGCTTGCGCCACCAGCACGCGCCGCTTCATGCCACCTGACAGTTGGCGCATATTGGCTTGCACCTTGTCCGCCAGACCCAGGCTGGTCAGCAGCTCGTCAATCCATGCGTCGTTGTTTTTGATGCCGAAATAGCCCGACTGAATGCGCAGCGCCTCGCGCACGCTGAAAAACGGGTCAAACACCAGCTCTTGCGGTACCACGCCCAGTGTGCGGCGGGCGGCAGCGTAATCAGTCAAGACATCGTGGCCATGAACCGTCACATTGCCACCGCTGGCACGCGACAGGCCTGCCAGAATGCTGATGAGTGATGTTTTACCTGCCCCGTTTGGCCCAAGCAAGCCGAAAAATTCGCCCTGCTGGATGTCAAAGCTGACATCGTCAAGGGCTTTGACTGCTGCGCCTGATTGACCGCGTTTGGTGGGATAGGTTTTGAAGACTGATTTGAAGGATATGGCTGGCATGAGACCCCATTTTAAGGGCTGGAGCGATGAGCTGCTGCAGGCCTGCCAGTTGCTGATTCAGGCAGCCGCTGGAATCAACTCCGCCACGCCGTACAAATGGGCCAACTGACCCAGCTTGGCCGGCAACCCTTGTATAGAAAAGGTCTTGCCAGCGGCCAGGGATTCCCGCCTGCAAGCAAGTATGACTGCCAGTGCGGATGAATCGAACTGCATCAAAGCACTGGCATCCAGCATCACGCTTGAAGGCTGGTTGGACACTTGTGCGATCAGGCCGTTCGCGACTGCAAGCGCTTGGTCATGTTCGACAACGGCAGGCAGGGTCAGCACGTTGCGACCCCTTCAGGACTTTTTGGCGATGTTGGCGTTATTGACCTTGTTGCGATCGGCCAGTGACGCAATCAAGCCATCGATACCCTTGGCATTGATTTCTTGTGCAAACTGGGTGCGATAGGTCTCCACCAGCCAGACACCGAGCACGTTCAGGTCATAGATTTTCCAGCCTGTGCCGACCTTTTCGAGACGGTAATCAAGCTGAACGGGCTCGCCACGACCCATGACTTCGGTACGAACAACAACTTCGGCGTCACCAGCAGCCGCACGAAGTGGCTTGACGCTGATGGTCTGTTCTTTGACTTGAGCCAACGCACCTGAATAGGTACGAATCAGCAGGGTTTTGAACTCGTCCTGCAGTTTCTTTTGCTGATCAGGCGTGGCCTGACGCCAGCTGCGGCCCACGGCCGATGCCGTCATGCGGGTGAAGTTGACGTTTGGCATGACCTGGCTGTCAACCAGCGCCATCACCTTGGTCATATCACCGGCCTGAATGGTTTTGTCGGCCTTGATTTTGTCCAGCACATCCGAAGACAGGCGTTTGATCAGTGCGTCAGGCGCTTCTTCCTGGGCCTGAGCGGGCATGGACAGCATGATCGAGCTGACGAGGACGGCGGTGAGTTGTGCAAAATTTCTACGAAGCATGTGTGACTTTCAAAAAATAACCTGGCCTGACCTTAACGCATCATCAAGACAAGGGTCTACGGCCAGTATCTGATTTATTTGGCAGGTGGCGCTGGCAGATCAAATCGCTCTTCTTTGACAGCCGCTTCCTTGCCGGTGGACGATGCCCTGCGCTGCAGGTACAAATCGCGGGTAAAACTGTATTTGTCCAGCGCTGCCTGGTCAAGAATATTGGTCGCACCCAGCACCTCAGCGCGCTTGTCGACCACGCGCAGCAAAGCCAGTGAGTTGCGGGTTGGCACATTGCGCAAATTGTTGACCACGTCAGCACTGCCGTCCACCACGGTACCGACGGTGTCACGGACTGAAGACGGTCCAAACAGCGGCAATACAACGTAGGGGCCGACGTCAAAACCCCACACGCCCAGCGTTTGCCCAAAATCCTGCCTGTTTCTGGGCAAGCCGGCTTCGGTGCCGATGTCAATTACACCGGCAAAACCAAAGGTTGAGTTGACGCTGACCCGCATGAAGGTTTCCAGAGATTCCTTGAGCTTGCCTTGCAGCAGGTTGTTGACCACCGACCAGACATCGGCTATGTTGCCGAAAAAATTGCGCACGCCTGTTTTAACGGGCGAAGGCGTGACCTGGTCGTAAGCAGTCGCGACAGGCTGCAAAAGAGCGCGGTCAAGGCCGTCATTGAAATTGAAAACAGCCCGGTTCAGCGGCTCCATCGGGTCTGCAGGGTTAGCGTTGGGCCCGGTTGCGCAGCCTTGAACGATCACCAGGAGAAAACCGAGCGCCATCACGCTCAGGCTTTTTTTGAAAGAATGGAATAGGTTCATTTTTTATCGGTGCTCCCTGCTGCTGGTGTGGCTTTGTCGGTGTCAGCTGCCTTGCTGAATAAAAACTGGCTGATCAGGTTCTCCAGCACCACCGCTGATTGGGTTTGCTTGATCACGTCCCCTGCTGCCATGTTTTTGTCGCTGGCCCCGGCTTCAATGCCGATGTATTGTTCACCCAGCAAACCGCTGGTGAGGATTTTCAAGGATGAATCTTTGGGGAAAACATACTTGCTTTCCATGGCCAGATGAACGCTGGCCTGATACGACTTGTCGTCGAACGTGATGTTTTCAACCCGGCCAATGACCACGCCAGCGCTTTTGACGGCAGCGCGAGCTTTCAGGCCGCCAATGTTGTCGAACTTGGCGGTCACTTTGTACGTGCTGTCAAAGTTCAGGCTCAGCAAGTTGGCCGACTTGAGCGCCAAAAACAAAATGGCAGCAGCACCTATCAGCACGAACAGGCCAACCCACAAGTCATTTTTTGAACGTTGCATCGTTTTTTACTTTCTAGTCCCTAATCAGTGACACATATTTTGGCATTACTAAAACTTCGAGGCTCACGCTCAGATGCTGAACATCAAAGTGGTCAGCAAAAAGTCGAGTCCCAGTACCGCCAGAGAGGCCACCACCACAGTGCGGGTGGTGGCGCGGGACACACCTTCAGGCGTAGGCTGCGCCTCAAAACCCTGGTAAAGCGCCACAAATGTCACAGTAACGCCAAAAACCACGCTTTTGATGATGCCGTTGCCGACATCGCGCCAAACGTCAACGCCTGACTGCATCTGGCTCCAGAAAGAACCTGAATCCACGCCGATCATGACCACGCCGACGAACCAGCCGCCCAGCACGCCGACAGCACTGAAGACT
>JANMIH010000274.1:0-11168 GCA_031375685.1 Polaromonas sp.
GTCTTTGAATGTCTGTCCGTATCGTGCCATTTCCATCTTTCATCGCCGCCCCAGGTTCTTGGTTCTATTGAGGCGACAACTAGTCTGACACAGGGGGCGTGGTTCTCTGCCCCCCAAGGGGGCCTTCGCGCCTTGGGGCGGCCCGGCGGCGCTCAAGCCACTTGCCGACTCTGCGCCATTGGTCATCAAGATAATGCGGTCAGCCAGCAAAATGGCCTCGTGCACGTCGTGGGTGATCATGAAAACGGTTTGCTGTGTCTCCCGCACAATCGTCATCAGCTCGTCCTGAATGGTGCCGCGTGTCAGTGCGTCGAGCGCGCCAAACGGCTCGTCCAGCAACAGCATTTTGGGCTGAATCGCAAAGGCCCGGGCAATACCCACACGCTGCTTCATCCCGCCGGACAGTTGCGATGGTTTTTTGTCAATCGCGGGCATCAGGCCGACCATGGCGACAAACTTTTCAACATGTGCGTTGACCTCGGATTTTGGCCAGTCAGGCCAGCGCGACACCACCGCAAAAGCGATGTTGCTGCGCACGGTGAGCCACGGCATGAGCGCGTGGCTTTGAAACACCACACCCCGCTCCAGACTGGGGCCGGCGATTTCTCGGTTGTCCATGAAGCAGTTGCCTGACGTGGCGGTATCCAGACCGGCCAGCACATTGAGCACCGTGGTTTTGCCGCAGCCTGAATGGCCAATGATGCAGACAAACTCGCCCTTGTCGATGGCAAAACTGACATCGGTAAACACGGGCTTGTTGGCAACAAAGGCTTTGCTTAAGTTCTCAACTTTCAGAAACCCTGGCATGGGGGCGACTGCCTTATTCAACATAGGTCACCATTTTTTGCAGCTGCGCGAAGGCCAGGTCCAGCAGCATGCCAACGATGCCAATCACCAAAATCGCAAAGATCACATTGGTCAGCGACAGGTTGTTCCATTCGTTCCAGACAAAGTAGCCGATGCCGGTGCCGCCGACCAGCATTTCAGCGGCCACAATCACCAGCCAGGCAATGCCCATCGAAATACGCATGCCGGTAAAAATCGTTGGCGCAGCTGCTGGCAGAATCACCAGAAAGGCCTTGCGCAGCGGGCTGACTTGCAGCGTGGCGGCCACGTTCAGCCACTCGCGCTTGACAGCCGACACACCAAACGCCGTGTTGATCAGCATGGGCCAGACCGAGCAGATAAAAATCACAAAAATGCCGCTGATGGACGAGTCCTTGATGGTGTACAGCGCCAGCGGCATCCACGCCAGGGGCGAGATGGGTTTGAGCACCTGGATAAACGGGTCAAACGCACGCCTGAGCAGAGGCGACATGCCAATCACAAAGCCCAATGGAATAGCCACCAGCATCGCCAGCAGAAAACCCAACCCGACGCGGCCCAGTGAGTGGCCGAGCTGGATCAAAATCCCCTTGTCATTGGGTCCGTTGTCGTAAATCGGGTTGGACACCTGCTTCCAGATGGCGGTGCCCATTTGGCCGAGTGTGGGAAACCCCGTGGTCTTGGTGCTGCCCACGTCCTTGCCCATCATCTTCTGGTATTCAATCTGCTCGGCCGTCATGCCAACGGTACTGACTGGCGCAGGCGTTCCAGACGAGAGCGTCGCCAAATGCCAGACTCCCAGGATTGACAAAAAGATGAGCAGCGAGACCAGGCCCGCCTTGAGATTGAGAGATTTCATGAAGAGCGAACAGATGACTTTGTATTAATCCAAGCAGGGGCCACGGAACCGGCTTTGCCGGGCCGTAGGCGTAGCGGCCCCCTCGGGGGGCAGGGACCTACACGACGTGAGTGACCGTGGGGGCTCATGACATCTTGTTGATAGAGAAGCTCTTGACATACTCCTCAGGTTTGGCCGGATCAAACTCCTTGCCCATCACCTTGAACTTCTTGTAGGCGCCGTCGGGTGGGTTAAAACCAGCCAGCTTCATCTGCTTTTTGGCGTCGGTCAGCAAAAAGACTTTCTCGGCGATTTGCCTGTAGTTGACCTCGCCCTTCACATAGCCCCAGCGTTTCATTTGCGTCAGCATCCAAACCGCCATCGACTGCCACGGTACCGGGTCAAAGTTGGCGCGGTCGGGCACGTTTTTGATGTTGCCCAGGCCATCGGCAAACTTGCCAGTCAGCACCTGTGCCAGCACTGTCTCAGGCTGGTTCAGGTATTGGGTGGGGGCAATGACCTTGGCAATCAGGTCGCGGTCTTTGGGCTGGCTGGCCATGAAAGACGCTCCCAAAACCGCGCGGTACAAAGCTGCAAAGGTGTTGGGGTTCTGCTTGATGAAGTCGTCTGACGTGCCGAATGCGCAGCACGGGTGACCGTCCCAGATTTCCTTGCTCAAAATGTGAATGAAACCGACCTCGTCATAAACAGCACGCTGGTTGAAAGGATCGGGGCCTAAAAACCCGTCGATATTGCCCGCGCGCAAGTTGGCCACCATTTCAGGCGGCGGTACCACGCGAATCTGCACTTCGGTGTCGGGGTTGATGCCCGCTTCTGCCAGGTAGTAGCGAAGCAAAAAGTTGTGCATGCTGTACTCGAATGGCACGGCGAACTTGAAGCCCTTCCAGTTTTTGGGGTCGCGGTTGTTTTTGTGTTTGACAGCCAGTGTGATGGCTTGGCCATTGGTGTTTTGAATGCTGGCAACGTTCATGTTGACCTGGTTGGAGCCCAGACCCATCGTCATGGCCAGCGGCATGGGCGCCAAAAAATGCGACGCATCATGCTCTTTGTTGATCATCTTGTCGCGAATCAGCGCCCAGCCCGCGGTCTTGTTCAGCTGGACATTCAGCCCTTCCTTTTTATAAAAGCCCAGCGGGTCAGCCATGATGAGCGGCGTTGCGCAGGTGATGGCGATAAATCCGATTTTCAGGTCTTTCTTTTCCAGCGGTTTTTATCCTGCGCCATCGCCTCCAGTGCGCCCAGCGGAAACAGTGACGCAATGGCGGCACGAGCGGTGTTGGCTCCCACGGCTTTCAAAAAACCACGCCGCACGCTATCAACCGGGAACAGCGCCTTGACCATGGTTGCCTCCATGAAGTTTTGCGACAGCGATTGCTCGGTTTGCACAGCAGCGTGTTCGCCTGGCGCGTGGTCTTGCCCGCAGGCACAGCGCAGCATCAGGGGTCGGTCGGCATCAAAAGCATCAAACTGGTTGGACATGGCGTACCCTTTAAAAAAAGATACGGGTACTTAGCAAGGGCTGCGCCTGAACGGCAACCAACATTGAATTCAACGCAACATCACCGCAAGAGTGTGGGCGCTGCGTAGTGCCAGCCCTACAAATGATCTTTAGCTGCCGGGTCTGGCGTGCTGTTGGGCGTACAAAGCCAGCTCCACGTCGTTGCGCGTGCCGGTTTTCTCCAGAATTCTGGCTCGGTAGGTGCTGACGGTGTTGCCCGCCAGTTCAAGCGCCGCACCAATTTCGCTCACGGATTTGCCCGCCGTCAGCAATCTGTAGACCTGGTATTCGCGGTGCGAAAGCGCTTCCAGCCCCTGCCTGCTGCTGGTTTGCGCCACAGCGCTGGCCAGTGCCTCAGCCACGCCACTGCTGACATACATGCCGCCACCGGCCACCTTGCGCACGGCGGTAATCATGTCGTCCGGGTTAGCGCTTTTGTTCAGATAACCCGACGCACCCAGTTTGATGCAGCGCACCGCGTATTGCTTTTCAGGGTAGGTGCTGAGCATCAGCACGGGCAACTGTGGCCAGCTTTTTTTCAAGGCCTGCAACACGTCCATCCCGTCGCGGCCAGGCAGGGCGATGTCCAGCAGCACGGCCTGCAAACCTTGAGGGCCTTGCAGCGCTTCAACTTTGGCCAATATATCAGGGCCCGTGTCGGCTTCAGCCACCACTTTGATGTCAGGCGCGTCGGCCAGCACCTGTTTGATACCCTCGCGCACAATGCGGTGGTCGTCGCCAATCAGGATGTGGAGGGTTTTCATGTCGCTATGACTTATAGAGCTGAATACGCAGATGAAATGAGGACCCCAGGCCGATTTGGCTTGAAATAGAAATGCTGCCACCCAGGTGCCGAGCCCTTTCGCGCATACCCATCACGCCGTAGGCATCGGCCGCCTCAAACGCAGATGGGTCAGCGCCGCAGCCGTTGTCTTGGACACGGAAGTTGATCGCCTGCGCATCAGCCTGGATGGTGATGGCGACCTGGCTGGCGCGTGCATGGCGGCCTACGTTGCTCAGCATTTCCTGAAAAATACGAAAGATGCCAATGGCCGCCTGTTCGTCAAGGGGTGCGGCCAGCGCCACATCCATTTGCCAGTCCAGTTCCAATTCTGCTGACTGCACAAACTCATGTGCCTGCCAGTCGAGCGCTGCCCACAGGCCCTGGTGATCCAGTATGCTGGGCCGCAGATCAGTGATGATGCGGCCCACGTTGTCGACTGCGGTTTCAATTTGCCGGCTCATGTTTTGGCACTTGCTGCGCATGGTGTCCCGCATGGTTTGGGCGGCATCTGTGTCGCGCTGCTGCTGCTCGCCCAAGCGCTTGTCCAGCCAGCCCACATCCATTTTCAAAGCCACCAGCAGGCTGCCCAGCTCGTCATGAACCTCGCGGGCAATGCGGGTACGCTCGTCTTCACGCACGCTGTGGGTGTAGGCTGACAACTTCCGCAATTGCGTCAGAGCCTCTTGCAGCTCATGTGTGCGATCACTGACGCGCTGCTCAAGTGCGGCATGGGCTTGTTTGAGTGCATCTTCAGCGTGTCTGCGTGCTGAAATATCGACAAAAGTCACCACCGCCCCCTGCACCACATCGCCTTCCATGATCGGGTAGGACGAGTATTCAACCGCAAACGGTGTGCCGTTTTTGCGCCAGAAATACTCCGTGTCGATGCGGCACGGCAGGCCGTTGCGAAAGGCGTTGAAGATGGGGCGCAGGTGTTCAGGATAGTGTTCACCGCAGTGCTCACCGTCACCTTGGGTGTGGTGCGCCAGCTCATGCATGTTGCGGCCCAGCACCTCACCAGGTTGCCATCCCAGTTGTTCGGCGCCAGCCCGGTTGATGAAAGTACAGCAACCCGACATGTCAATGCCAAAAATACCTTCGCCGGTTGACTCCAGCATTTGGGACAGCTTGTCACGCCAAATCGCCTGCCCGGGCAAGGGCGAATAGTCAGTTGCAAAGGCGTCTTTTAAGGTGGGCATAGCTTGAGTCACTTGATGCCCGTCAGGATAGCAAACAACGCCATCCAGCTTGGTGCAACACCCTGCACAGCTTGAAAACCAAAGCCCTGAAATGGTGCACATCCAGTGGTTTCAATGAATTTACCCAGCAATTGCCTGTAAAGTGCCATGTTCACTTATCAATGATCTGACCCATGCGATTTTTAACCTGTGCGGTGCTTGCCCTGGCCAGCCTGGCGGCCTGCAACCCGACCCTCAACTGGCGCGATGTGCGCTTTGAAAGCGCCCGGTTGGCATTGCTGTTGCCGTGCAAACCCGACAAGGCCATGAGAGTGGTGCCCATGGCGGGACAACCCACTGACTTGTACTTGCTCAGCTGCGATGCAGGTGGCGTGACGTTTGCAGTGGCGGTGGCTGACGTGAAAGATGCCGCAAAAGCCGAAGCCGCTTTGACCCAGTGGCAAAACGCGACGCTGGCCAATATCAAAGCGCCGCCCTCATTGGGCGCTGCGTTCAAGCTGCCGGGCTTGGCCAGCGCTGGGGTTCTCGTCAAGGCCACTGGCCAGCGCGCCAGCGGCCAGGCCGTTACCAGCCAGGCTGCGTATTTTGCACAGGGCTCGCAGGTGTTTCAGGCGGTGCTGTATGCCGACAAAATTGCGCCTGATGTGGCCGAGACTTTTTTTTCAGGTTTGAAGTTTGAATAAGCGCGCCGCTCCTGCTGGCTTGCTGGATAAAAAAACTGCCGCCATTGTTTTTTTGGCCTTTGCCGCCGCTTACAGCCTGTCAGCGCTGGTTCGCGCCATCATTGCCACGCTGTCGCCCGTGCTCAGTCAGGAGTTTTCGCTCCAGTCGCGAGACCTGGGGCTGCTGGCAGGCGGTTATTTTTTAGGTTTTGCTGCCACCCAGCTACCGCTGGGCACCTGGCTCGACAGGTATGGCCCGAAGCGCGTGATTCTGTGTTTTTTGGCGCTGGCTGTTGTGGGTTGCCTGGCGTTTTCAATCGCCAGCAGTTTTACGGGCTTGCTGGTGGGCCGGGTGCTGATTGGCATGGGTGTGAGTGCCTGCCTGATGGCGCCGCTGAGCGGCTTTAGGCGCTGGCTGGACGCGCCCAGTTTGTTACGCGCCAATTCATGGATGCTGATGAGCGGCTCGCTTGGCATGCTGGCATCGACCCTGCCCGTGCAGTGGCTGCTGCCGCTGGTGGGCTGGCGGGCGCTTTTTTGGGCCTTGGCGGCACTGGTATTTTTGGCGATGCTCGTGCTTGCATTCGTTGTGCCGAAATGGACCGTTGATGCACAAGCCGGCAATGACACTCCAAAAGGCTATGCCGAAGTCTGGAAGAACCGCTACTTTCAAAAAATGTCGCCGCTGGCGTTTTTCAACTACGGCGGCCTGGTGGCTGTGCAGACGTTGTGGGCCGGCCCGTGGATGATCAAGGTCGCAGGCTATACCCCGCTGGAAGCGGCGACCGGCCTGTTTTACATCAATGCGGTGATGCTCTTGACCTTCTGGAGCTGGGGGCTGGTCAATCCGTATCTGGCCAAAGCCGGCTGGCACACCGACAGGCTCTTGATGTGGGGCACGCCCTTTAGCCTGGTGGCGCTGGCTGTCAATATTGCAGGCGGCGCAGCCACGGGCTGGGTGGGCTGGGCGCTGTTTTGTGTGGCATCCACCGTCATCAGCCTGTCTCAACCAGCCGTCGGTATGGCCTTCAAGCCTTCGCTGGCAGGCCGCGGCCTGTCGGCTTTTAACCTGATTATTTTTGCCGGTGTTTTCACCGTGCAGTGGGGCATTGGCCTGCTGGTCGATGCGTTTGCCGCGATGGGCTTGACGCCTTTGGGCAGCTTTCAGGCGGCATTCAGCGTGTTTTTATGCTGCTGTGTTGCGGCTTATGCCTATTTTTTATCCGTCAAAGCTGATAATTCACACCCATGAACGGTATTTTCATCATCGCCCACGCCCCGCTGGCATCCGCCCTGCGCCAATGTGTGCTGCATGTTTTTCCTGACAACCCGGCGTCTGTGGTGGCACTTGACGTGCAGCCCAACATGCCCCCCGAAGAAACACTGGCGCAAGCACGTATCTTGTTCAGGCAAATGGGCACCTCCCATGCGCTGGTGCTGGTCGACGTGTTTGGTGCCACGCCGTGCAATGTGGCGCAAAAGCTGGTCGATGGCGTCAATTCCAAACTCATTGCAGGTATCAACCTGCCCATGCTGCTGCGCACCGTGTCGTATCGACACGAACCACTGGATGCACTGATCACCCGCGCGCTGGCCGGCGGCAAAGAAGGCGTGATGCAAGTGGCCATCACCGCACCCCAAAATCAAGCCAGAAGAAAACATGATCCAAACGACCACGACCATCAGCAATAAGCTCGGCTTGCACGCCAGGGCATCGGCCAAACTCACCAAGCTGGCAGGCAGCTTTGCCTGTGAGGTGTGGATGAGCAAGGGCGAGCGCCGCGTCAACGCCAAAAGCATCATGGGCGTGATGATGCTGGCTGCGGGCATTGGCAGCAAAGTTGTTGTTGAAACCAACGGTGCGGATGAGCAGGTGGCGATGGACGCGCTGCTAGCCCTCATCAACGACAAGTTCGGCGAAGGAGAATGATTTGACTTTCTCGGTACACGGCTTGGCAGTATCGAGAGGTATCGCGATTGGTCGTGCGGTACTGGTGGCATCCAGCAGGGCGGATGTGGCACATTACTTTGTCGATGCCGACAAGACCGATCTGGAAATTTCTCGCGTCCGTATCGCCCGCAATGCAGTGGTGGAAGAAATCTCCCGCCTGCAGCGCGACCTGCCCAAAGATGCCCCGCATGAAATTGCCGCGTTGCTGGACGTGCATTTGATGCTGTTGCAAGACGAGCTGCTGATCAGCGGGGTTAAAAAGTGGATCACCGAGCGGCGCTACAACGCCGAGTGGGCGCTGACCACCCAGTACGAAACCATTGCCCGCCAGTTTGACGACATGGAAGACGAGTACCTGCGCGAGCGCAAGGCCGACCTGGAGCAAGTCGTTGAGCGTATTTTGCGCAGCATGAAGGGCATGGCCTCGCCCATGCAGCCGGTGGCGCAAGCCGGTGCCAACCGCAAGCAGTCGCAGCAGGGGTTGCTGCTGGACGACACAATCGATGTGCCGCTGGTGTTGATCGCGCATGATATTTCGCCTGCCGATATGTTGCAGTTCAAGCAAAGTCTGTTTGCCGGGTTTGCGACCGATGTGGGCGGCAGAACATCGCACACCGCCATCGTGGCGCGCAGCATGGACATCCCCGCCGTGGTGGGCGCGCGCAGTGCCAGCCAGTTGATCGAGCAGGACGACTGGGTCATCATCGACGGCGATGCCGGTATTTTGATTGTCGATCCGTCGCCGATTATTTTGGCGGAATACGGCTTCAAACAGCGCCAGGGCGAGCTGGAGCGTGAGCGTTTAAGCCGCCTCAAACACACCGCCGCCGTGACGCTGGACGACCAGCGCATTGAGCTGTTGGCCAATATTGAGCTGCCAGGCGATACGGTTGGTGCGGTTAAGGCCGGGGCGGTGGGTGTGGGGCTGTTTCGCAGTGAATTTTTGTTCATGGGCCGAGAATCAAAAGGGTTGAGCAAACTGCCCAACGAAGAAGAACAGTTCACCGCCTACCGTCAGGCCATTGACGGCATGAAGGGCTTGCCCGTCACCATCCGCACGGTGGACATTGGCTCAGACAAGCCGCTTGACAGAATGAGCGACCGGATGGAAAAGGCGCAAGACACGCACCTGAACCCGGCGCTCGGCCTGCGCGCCATCCGCTGGTCTCTGGCAGACCCGCCGATGTTCCTCACCCAGCTGCGTGCCATTCTGCGGGCAGCAGCGCATGGCCAGGTCAACCTGCTGGTGCCGATGCTGGCGCACTTGAGCGAGATCAAACAAACCTTGCTGCTGATAGACCGCGCCAGAGTGCAACTGGACAACCAGGGCATAGCGTATGGCCCAGTGCGCCTGGGCGCGATGATTGAAATTCCAGCCGCCGCCTTGAGCCTCAAACTGTTTTTGAAATACTTCGACTTTTTGTCGATCGGTACCAATGATTTGATTCAATACACATTGGCGATTGACCGCGCCGACGAATCGGTCGCCCACCTGTATGACCCCTGCCACCCGGCAGTGCTGCGGCTGATTGCCGACACCATTGCTGAATGCAACCTGCAGGGGAAAGGCGTGAGCATTTGCGGCGAGATGGCAGGCGACGTTGGCATGACCAAACTGTTGCTGGGGCTGGGCTTGCGCAGCTTTTCCATGCACCCGTCACAAATCCTGGCTGTCAAGCAGCAAATCCTGCGCTCAGACACCAGCAAGCTCAAACCCTGGGCTGAGCTGGTCCTGGCCAGTGACGAACCGGCTGCCATGTTGTAGTTTGAGCGCTATTAAATAAGTAGCTGCTTGCGGCCGTATATATTGGGCTGAACGCCAATTTTGTGCATGTTTCAGCAAAAATCTCCGCAAAACACCCGTCATCGCAGGCGTGCCCCGGGATCCATGACCACCGCCTGCTAGGCAAACGACGTTGAAGGCCGACCACCAGATTACACTGACGCCGGTGATTGCAGCGAATTGGAAGTAGCTGCTGACAAGGAACGAAAAATGACATCAAAATTAACCACGCTTAAACAGTTTTATCCACCAATGCGCATGGCAAGTATGTGGGCGTGCATGCCTGCAATACTTGCAGGCTTCACCGCTATGCATTCAGTTGCCGCCGATGCGCCCCCAGCCCCCGAGGTGCCTGAAGTTACACACGAGTCGGTGCTGTGCTGTCAAGTGATCTCTAACTTGGGTAAGCCTTGGCAAAGCATGACACATAGCTACATTCGGGTCGTCAGTCGCGGTGTAAGTGGTGGTGTGAGTGGTGGTGTGAGTGGTGGTGGTGGTGGTGGTGGTGGTGGGGGGGGGGGCACGTGTTTGGAGCTGGCCGCCAACGGCCAGTTACGCAGCGTACCCGGCGAGTGCCACCCGCCGAAGATAGCCGATGTGCCATGCGCAGAAAACCCATGAACGCGCGGCGCGCATGGTTGGCATGCATTGGTGTGTGGGGTGCCGGTGCTGCCATGGCGGCGGGCATTCGCCACCCGCTGAACGCTGACACAGTGCTGACCCAAGCAGCCCCAGCCGCACCTTTAAAGCAGTACTTGGTGTCTGCAATGTTGCGCAAAGGCACGCAGGACTACGCCATCATGCTTGCCCATGGTCGCCAGCCTGCGGTGAGCAAAGACGAGGCCGTCGGCCTTTTTGTTCGCGTGGCCATTGCCCAGTATCCGGGCTATTCGGTTATGGACACGATCGCCTCAGAGTTTGATCTTGCGCTGCCTTCTTGCACTAAAAGTAGTTCTTTTGCAGCGGCACATCTGTCGCGTCAAGCAACGTGAACTTTATGCATCTTCACAATGCCCCTGGGAGCTAGTCATGACAAGAAAAAACCAAAAATGTGAATACGCTTCGTATCGCCAGGTAGCTTGTCGCGATGCGTGTGGGGGCAGCGAGCTGACCATCACGGCCATACTGGAAGCCAAAGGCGGCGCAGCCAGCTTGACGCAAAAGGGCCATGTGCTGTTTAAGCCAGATGCTGCCTACATAGGCGTGATGGACTTTAAGTACAAAGTGCAAGACGCCCAAGGCAATTACACCCAGGTCACGTCAACGACAGGCCAGACCGAACCACTTCTAGCCTCTCAAATTCTTCAATCAACACTACAGGCCTAGCATTTACCAACCCGGATAACACCATGTCCATAATCAACGGATACCGATACAGCGTGAATCCAGCCACTGCATCAACAACCCCATTAACACCACCCCCCGACGCCGCCACCCGCAACAGCGCCAACTACATCACAGACACCAGCGCCAACGACCACCTGGTCGTCATCAAAGACGGCGGCACGGTATGGGATGCATTCGTACAGCAAAAGAACAGCCCCACAGGCTTCAAAGACTGGAACGAGTACCAAACCGCAACAGCCGCCAGCAACCCGGGCATATCA
>JANMIH010000317.1:0-4875 GCA_031375685.1 Polaromonas sp.
ATCGACATGCTGCGCAGCCATAAAGACAAAGTCATCGGCAAGCTAACAGGCGGTCTGGCAGCCATGGCCAAAATGCGCAAGGTCACCACTGTGCGTGGCGTTGGCCAGTTTGTCGGCGCCCATCATTTGCAGGTTGAAGAAACGGGTGGTGCGCAGGGGCAGGAGAAAACCGGCAAAACGCAAACCATCGCGTTTAAAAACTGCATCATCGCCGCTGGCAGCCAGGCGGTACGCTTGCCCTTCATGCCCAACGACCCGCGTGTGGTGGACTCCACTGGCGCTCTGGCATTGAAGGAAGTGCCCAAGCGCATGCTGATTCTGGGCGGCGGCATCATCGGTTTAGAGATGGGCACGGTCTACAGCACGCTGGGCGCACGCCTTGACGTAGTTGAAATGATGGACGGCCTGATGCAGGGCGCTGACCGCGACCTGGTCAAAATCTGGCAAAAAATGAATGCACCGCGTTTTGACAACATCATGCTCAAAACCAAAACCGTCGGCGCAAAAGCCACGCCTGCGGGCATTGAAGTGACGTTTGCCGCAGCAGAAGAGGGCGGCAAAGCACCAGAGCCCCAAACCTACGATCTGGTACTGCAAGCCGTAGGCCGCACCCCTAACGGCAAAAAGTTGGCGGCTGAAAAAGCTGGCGTAGCGGTCACGGACCGCGGCTTCATCAACGTAGACATTCAGATGCGCACCAACGTGCCGCACATCTTTGCCATCGGCGACATCATCGGCCAGCCCATGCTGGCTCACAAGGCCGTCCATGAGGCGCATGTGGCTGCTGAAGTAATAGCAGGCGAGTTGCAAGGCAACAAGGAACTTGCCAGCGCAGCGTTCAACGCCCGCGTCATCCCAAGCGTGGCGTACACCGACCCTGAAGTCGCTTGGGTCGGCCTGACAGAAGACCAGGCCAAGGCCCAAGGCATCAAGGTTAAAAAAGGTCTGTTCCCCTGGACAGCATCCGGCCGCGCGATTGCCAACGGACGCGACGAAGGCGTCACCAAGCTGCTGTTTGACGATTCACCCGAAGCCCACGGCCACGGCAAGATCCTCGGTGGCGGCATGGTTGGCACGCACGCCGGCGACATGATTGGCGAGATTGCCTTGGCTATTGAAATGGGTGCCGATGCCGTCGATATCGGCAAGACGATTCACCCGCATCCAACGCTGGGTGAAAGCATCGGCATGGCGGCTGAAGTGGCGCATGGCAGTTGCACGGATTTGCCGCCTGTGCGCAAGTAAATCGCTCCGCGCCGCGACTGGTTCAGTAGCTGGTCGTCCAGGACGCCTTGGACCGCGTGCTATGTTCTTAGAAAGGCATTACTCCCAGGTTCTTTTTCAATAACGCTTGGATTTTTGGACGACCACCTGAGGGGTCAAAATTTAATCCTGCACGGTAGATTTCAGGTAAAAAGAGTCTTTCGTCACCTAGGCTTGGATCCAAATCTTCATAAATGACACCTAGTTCGCGCAGGGCTGCAAGTTCAACAGGACGCAATTTCATTGGCTCTGCGCTGAATGGTATACGTCTATCAGTAAGCGCCGCTGCTGTCATACGATCGCTCCAAGCTTTTAGCGGGGCAATTTCAGCAATTGCCTCCACTACCTTCTCTTTGCTGCAATCGGGAATAGCCCTCCGAATGGACTCAGGCGCAAGCAGCCTGTCTGTCCAAGGGTCTCCTGGCCGCTTTCTCTCAAAGTCAGCTGCAAACTTAAAGAACCGTACAAGATCACGGGCCTGAAAATTGCCTTTGAGGTCACAAAGTGCTGAGTAAACCCATCTTGCAGAAAGCGCCTCTTTTGAATTTGGCCCGCCCAATTTTCGACCCCAAAGTGCCTCCAGTGCAGAAATCAAATCCGCAACAGACAATGATTCTGCGATATGTTTGTCCGCTTTAATGATGTCCGCCTGGGCGCAAATCCAATAGGCAAGTCGCAAGAAGCTCTCGGGATTCCAAATCAATTGAAATGCTGTGAAACGGGAAAGAAACTGTCCCAAATTTTGCTTAATTGCTGCTTGGACGTAATCGACACGGACAAAAATAAGCGCCCCAATTCGTTGGTCATCAAGTTCACCAAGGCGATTTGTAAGTTTTAGCAGTGATTCAATTGCCTTTTGCTGTTGCTCATTTGTGGATGGGTCAGGAAATGCATCTTCAATACCATCAACAACTAAAACGACAGAATTGCCTGACTCAATGAATTTTTGATTCAAAGCATTTAGATCTCTTCCGTTCAGGCCAAAGTTCATGCAAAGCAACTCAGCCCAAAAATGATCCCAGTGCTCTGGCGCTGTTACCAAGGCTCGATCAATCTTTTGCAGTACTTCAGACTGCTTGATCACATCTGTATTGCTCGTGATACGTTTTAGACAATTAAATTGAATATCGGCCATGGTTCTCTTGGCTTCGTAGGCCAAGTTTTGCGACCACAAAACGGGGAAAATTACGGCATTTGATACGGACGGTGAAAGTGGTTCACCAACGCGTGTCAGAAATTGATCCCAGGTTTTAGCTTTGCAGACCTGTAGGAACGTGAATGTCTTTCCTGCGCCCTTCGCGCCAGAGAGCACGACGTTTGGCAGAGTCACGCTGAAGTGTTTCCCAAGATTACGAAGGGGATCGGTAACTAATAGTGATTCAGATTCATTTTTCTCAGCGAACTGAACCTTCTCGCAAACGCGATACAGCGCGTCAACGTCCGGCTTTGATGCCGTGTTCACCTGCTTGCCGCGACTTACTGTGTTTTCTATTTTGGTTGACTGGTCTCGGCTACTAGACCATTCCTGCGCGTTGGTATACAGCGAGGAAAGTTTTAGCTTCTCAAACGCCTCACGTACCGAACTGATTGACATCAGTGGGGCTGCAAAATCAGCTTCCAGCCACTCTACGCCTTCGTCTAAGGAAATATCCACTGGTGGGTAGGCCTGTTCTATCGCTTCTTTTGCACTTCCAAATTCTGGCAGCTTTCGTAAGTCTGCAGTCAACAAGCTGACAACTACGGATGGCTTTGCAATTCGTCGGGCTTGTTCAGGCAGCGAGCTGTTGAAAGCATGCAAGCGCTCCAACACTTCAACCGTCCCAGCAATGGACTGTTTGGCCACCGTTGTCACGAAGTAATGCTCTACGCGTTGATCAAAGATCAAGGGACTTGACAGCTCACTCAAGCCAGCGCGCAAATCGATAAATACGGCGTCAACCCCCAGATGTTTCCCCAATGCGTGTATGTAATCGGTCAATATCCACGGATTGGAAGGGTTGCGCGCTAGGTGACTCGGCTGTACTGGCATGTCTTGAATTTCAGCCAAATCAAGAGCTGCTGGCAGGGTGAATAATTCGCGATGCGAACCCCCCACATTAATGGAAGTCTTACGCAGCTCCTCTGCAAAAAACTTAAGACTGGCTTCCGCGCTGACCGGTGGGTAATGCAAGGCTTCCAAAAATTGGACGAAAGACACCTTAGGGCGGTTTTTGTCATCGAGCCAAAAGCTTACCCCGGGCGCCTCCAAGTCAGCGTCCACCACAAGTAACTTCACTTGTCCTTCACCGCTTGATTGAAGACGGGCAGCTACATAAGTCATCAAGGCTGTCGTCCGACCTACTCCACCTTTAAACGAGTGGAAGGCAACCATCTTCGGCCCGTCGGAATAGGCTTTCGGCAAAGTCAATGATGTATTTGGTTGAGTTTGACTAAAGCCTTGTAGGTAAGCTACGTCGCGCCATAAAGGGTAGAACGTCAATTTCTTGGCTGATGGAGTTGCAATTTTCTCTAGGCGGACGGAATAAGATCCACCACCCGCACGCAACGAAATCGTCATGTTGTCTGTATTCAGAACCTTAGCAAAAATACCAGACAGCCAAACCAGCACATCTGAATCTTTACAAGAGTGTGCAATATCCATACCGTCGTCATAGCAGTCTACCCAATGCACTCCCTCGGGTAGTTGAGACCAAAGCTGCGTTTTTTCTTTTAAAACACGCTCAATGTCCAGCCAGGTCAGAAGGCGCTCGGCGACAGTGAGATAGTTCATTCCAATTCCTTTTCGATCCAGTTATGAATCTTTTCCAAACTTGCTTCAATGGACGTGTCGTCCGCTGGAGGATCTATCAATGCCCCACCGTACCGCCAGACTTGATGCAGATCGCCAATGCGGATGTTTCGTCTCGTCATAAGTGTTTTCCGCTCATCTTTAACATCGGACATGGAGAGAGGTTCAGGAAGCCTGTGCGAAAACCGTAAATTTTTCATGACTTCGTTCAAGTCGTGCCCCGTTTTTCTGATGTCAACCGAAGCAAACAACGTTCTGCATTCATTTTTCAGCCAAACAGCTTTCAATCCACATTCAATCGAATACACCAATAGCAAGCGATGAGCGTTTTGTCTATGAATTTGTATGGATGCTGCGCGCAGCCCACGCCACGCGCGTTTGAGTTCCTGCAAGGTAAAAATCTGTTGACTCATTTATTTTGATTTCTCTTTGATCTTCCAATTTCTGCCAGTTATTTTCGGCAAATGCAGCTCATAGTCTAGCCGCTAGGCAATGGGACACCTGCATAGTCTGCACGGGATTTGTCCACTTGGCACACTTTGATCGATATCCAGATGCGCACCAACGTGCCGCACATGATAAAGCAACATTTATTCTGTAAATTTCGATCGTTGGTTCCGGGAATGTTGCGCGAGCGCGTCGGTGGTTTAGTGTTTCATCGTCAGGTAGATTTTGGCGGTCAATCACTCCTCGTCTTGTTCGGCTAGCAAAGCGCTGACCAAGCGCAAGCAGCTATCCGGGTTTGGGAACAGCGTTGCCACACGCGTGCGTCGCTTGAGCTCCTTGTTCAGTCGCTCTAGTCCGTTGGTGGTACGCATGCGTAC
>JANMIH010000224.1:0-1836 GCA_031375685.1 Polaromonas sp.
CAAGAATTCTGTTTCATTGTGGGAAGTTGGACTTGGCGATGGCATAAGGAAAAATCACAGCGAATTCAACGAAGAGCCGAAAAACTAAAAAAGATCAAACTGGTCAGGCGCTTTGTTCGCAGGTTGCTTGGCTTGGCCGTGGTACGAAATGATGCGCTCGTATTGCTTGTCGGTAAATTGCAGCACGTTAACTTTGCCGCCCAGTGGTAAAGCATTTTCTACCTTTTTGCACAAAGTATCTACCTGCGCCTGACTGGTGCAAAACCGCATATAGACCGAAAACTGAGACATGGCAAAACCGTGGTCGAGCAAGCCGTTACGAAAGTCAGTCGCTGCCTTGCGCTCGACTTTTTCAACCACCGGCAAGTCAAACATGACTACCAGCCACATGAGTCGGTATCCTGAAAGCATTTACCTACCTCCATGTAGTTACCTCCATAAAACCCTTCCCAACGGTGCTGCTATTCGTCGCCCAGCGCTGCTGCAAGCGCCAACGGCAAGCCGGGTAAAGGCAAGTCCAGCTTGTCGCGTGCGCCCAAGTAAACCTGTGCCAGCGACGTACACAGCTTTTGCGCACACACCATCACGGGCGTGGCACCCGCGTCGGTTTGGATGTCGTCGTACAGCGTGCGCACCAATGCGCGTTTCGTTTCAGGGCTGACTTCATTTTCACCGTTGCGTTTGAGCTGCCACACTTTCAAGTCGATCATGGGCCTAAAGGGCTCCATCAGGTCATCGACCAGGCGCATCGCGTTATTGTCATTGCTGTGGTGCAGGCCAATGCCGGGGTGCAAGCCAGCCGCCACCACGGCGCGTGCTGTGGTGGCGCGCAGCACGGTGTAGCCGTAGTTCAGCAGGCCATTGGTGCCGCCCGCGTTTTGGTCACGCCTGAAGGTATCGCCAAACAGCAGACCCCAGTAACGGCGAGCGCCTTGCGCTTCCAGATTTTCAGGGTCACCGCTTTTAACTTTGGCTGCCAGCGCAGTCAGCGGCGCGGTGGGTGCGCCGGTGGCTTCAAGCGCAGCGGCTTGTTGCTCAAGTTTGGCGCGCACCACGCTGGCCCACAGACGTTTGTGTGTGGGCTGGCTGGCGGCAATTTGCGCTTCAATGCGTTTGGACTGCTCAAAGTTGCCTTCAATCGGCAGCAGCATGCCGACCGCATTGTGGTTGGCTGCACACAATACAAACGGCGCACCGCGTTCAGCCAAAGCTACCAGCAGGTTGTTGGTGTAGCTCAGACCGTGCGCATTGGCGATTACAGCGGCAATGTCGTCCAGCGGTATTTGCCCCAACTCTTTACGCTCCCCCTCGGTGTCGCGCACCACCATAAAGCCCCGGTGCAGCAACAAATGGCGCCTGTCATCGGCCACTTCAACGATGCGGCCAATCATCTGTTCTTACCCCTTGAAACCGGGGTCGTTGAGTTCGCCGATGGGGGAGATCGTGATGCGGCGGGCTTTGGCGGATTGAAGTGAGCCAGCCTGTTTATAGGTATAGCGCCAGTTCCCGTCCGTGTCCCGATTGCGGGCATCTACATTTGCTTCCTGGTGCGACGCTAGGCTCAGTCGTCCCGCACTATTGATTGAAGCAACGCGCATTGTTCGCAATGCGCCGTCGATTTGAAGTCGAATAACGTCGTCAATAATGATTCGACCAATGAGTGATTTTTCACTGATGCTCTTAACCGGATTACTCAAGCGCTCCACGCCGTGCGCACGTGCAATCTGATAAGCCTCAAAAGTAGAAATGACTTCCCCCTCCCACTTCCCCTTTTCGTTGCGGACAATCTCAATGCAGTAGTTGCTATCGCCTTTGTAGCCTTTGTATGGTTGAGGC
>JANMIH010000321.1:0-6875 GCA_031375685.1 Polaromonas sp.
GAGAAGATTACGTTGACCCAAATGGTCAGCAACGCTCTGGAAAGCGATGACTTTGAGTCGCTTAAATCGCAAATTGACCTGTTTAAACAATCAACCTGAATTTACCGGACAGTAGTGTTTTTAAGTGCCAAATCAGCTTCAAGCTTAATGAATACGGGCGCAATAAGCTATAAATAAAATAGCATCTAAAAAGCCGACTCCACATAGGTGTAGATGTAGTTAGAGCCGCCGCTCACGTTACCCAGCAGGCGTGATGCGCCAAAAATACCCGACCGGTGCGAGACGCCGAAGCCGACGAAGGTTTCTTTGAGCGATCGCACGCCCAGCACATCGCCCACGCTGATGTCGATCGTCGGGTCCAGGTAGTTCAGCAGGCGCGAGGTGGTTTTGCCGTTCTGGCTGGTGACCTCGGTGTACGGCACGCGCTGTGCGGCTGACAGGCCCACCCCCACGCCCAGCCGGGTTTTGACGCTGTTGCTCCACGGAAAGCCGTAGTAGATGGCTTTCATGAATAAATCAACCTGAAAGCCGTTGGTCTGCAGGCCACGCTCGTCGTGGTGCGTCAGGCCCACATAACCCGCAAAGTCCAGCGGCCAGCCGTTGAGTTTTTCAATAAATGGCTTGCCGATTTGAATGCCGCTGATGTGGGTAGCGTTGACCTTGGCGGTTGACAGGCAGCGCGCGGTGATGATGCGGGCCAGGTGGCAACCGTCTTCAGTGGCCTTGCCGTACAGCAGTTTGACGTAGGTTGGCGAGCTCGGCTCGTCCCACTGGCGTTTGTGACTGCCAAAGTCATAGGCTGCGCCGATATACACGGCTGGTATCACGCGCTTTTCAACGATCGGGCTGTTTTTAACCGACGCGCCCAACACGGTGGCCGATACACCGGCCAGCAGCCGCCAGCGTTCAGACACGTCATACGATCCATACAAGCCCAGTTGCGCCTGCGTTCCTGCGCCCGGTGCGTAGGCCGCTCGCGTGGCCGTCGCCTCATTGGCCAGCACGCCGTAGTAATAGTTGTTGAGCCTGGCGTCACGCCACGACACACTCACATCCGGCCGCAATGACCACGGCCCGGAGCGCCATTCATAGCCGTAGCCCAGCCGTGCCTCGGTGCCGCGTGATGCGCTGCCCACGCCCTTGAGCAATTCAGCGCGCACTGTGCCCCAGGGTTGCCTTAGCCGGTAGGCCAGACCGAGGTCAATGCCTGAATCTCGTGGCGCCATGCCAGCCAGGCTGGCGGGCAGGTTTTCTGCCGGGAAGCCTTCAAACCGCTGCGCAATGAACACGTCAATGCGCTGGCCAGAGTTGCGGTCGCCGTCATTAAAAAGCTTCAGACCCGCCCGGTTGGCATGCAGAAAAAGCCGTTCGCCCTCATACAAATACAGCGGCACCAGGTCGTAGCGCGTGCCGCCGCCCAGGTAGGGCGATGTGCTGGCGCGCACCGCCACGCCCAGCCCGGCGCTGCCGGGGGTGTTCAAAATATCTGTCAGTGGCTCCAGGCCATCGGCTGCTGCGGGCATGCCTGTTGTCACTGCGCAGGTCAGTAGGCAAGCGTTGAAAAGTGCTTTGTATTGCTTCATGTCGGGTGTTTTGGCTGGCGGGTTGATACCTGCCCGAAATGCTAACTTTGAAGCTTTGATGCCAGAGCCAAGTTTTGTAAGCAAAAGTCTGAAAAGTGTGTAGGCCCAAAAGCAAAAAACCCGCATGCAGCGGGTTTTAAAGTGGGGCGCTGGGTTTTAGAACGGAATATCGTCGTCCATGTCGTCAAAACCACTGGCCGCTTTGGCTGGGGCTGCTTTGGCCGCTGGCGCCGGGCGGGCAGCAGGTGCCCGGGGTGCGCTGTAGCCACCACCGTCATCGCTGTCTGAAGCGCCACCACCGCCCATACCCTGGCGGCTGCCCAGCATTTGCATCTGGTCGGCTCGGATCTCGGTGGTGTATTTGTCCACGCCGTCCTTGTCGGTCCACTTGCGGGTGCGCAGGCTGCCTTCTACATAGACTTGTGAGCCCTTTTTCAGGTACTGACCCACGATTTCAGCCAGCCGGCCATTGAAGGCCACCCGATGCCATTCAGTGGCCTCTTTCATTTCACCGCTGGTTTTGTCTTTCCAGCGATCGGTGGTGGCAATGGTGACGTTGGCGATCTGGTCGCCATTGGGGAAGCTGCGCATTTCAGGGTCTTTGCCCAGGTTGCCGACGATGATGACTTTGTTGACTGAGGCCATATTTTTCTCCTGTTCGATACAGTTTACCCGCCTGCAGGCAGCCATGCCAAAACTGCCAGGGTTGGCTATGATGACCGGTTGTTTTCTTTTTGGCACTGATGTGAATTCTCCTAACGACGCCAAGTACCTGGCCAATATTTTGGCGGCCCAGCGCATCAGCATTCGCGGCGCGCGCACGCACAACCTGAAAAATATCGATCTGGATATTCCGCGTAACCAGCTCGTCGTCATCACGGGCTTGAGCGGCTCGGGCAAGTCGTCGCTGGCATTTGACACCCTGTACGCCGAAGGCCAACGCCGTTATGTTGAAAGCCTGAGCACTTATGCCCGCCAGTTTTTGCAACTGATGGACAAGCCCGATGTGGACATGATCGAGGGCCTGTCGCCTGCCATCTCCATCGAGCAAAAAGCCACCTCGCACAACCCGCGCTCGACCGTCGGCACCGTGACCGAGATACACGATTATTTGCGCCTGCTGTTTGCACGTGCGGGCACGCCGTTTTGCCCCGAGCATGACTTGCCGCTGCAAGCGCAAAGCGTGAGCGAAATGGTGGACACGGTGCTGGCGCTGCCCGAAGACACCAAGCTGATGATTCTGGCACCCGTTGCGCGTGAGAAAAAGGGCGAATTTGTCGAACTGTTTGCCGAGATGCAGGCGCAAGGCTATGTGCGCTTTCGGGTGGATGGCCAAGCCTATGAGTTTGACGAACTGCCCAAACTCAAAAAAACCGAGAAGCACAACATTGACGTGGTGATCGACCGCCTCAAGTCACGCGCTGACCAAACCCAACGCCTGGCCGAAAGCTTTGAAGCCGCGCTGCGCCTGGCCGACAGCAAAGCGATTGCGCTGGAGATGGATACGGGCAAAGAGCATCTGTTCAGCGCTAAATTCTCATGCCCCGTGTGCAGCTATTCGCTGGCCGACATGGAGCCGCGCCTGTTCTCGTTCAACTCGCCCGTGGGCGCGTGTCCCAGTTGTGATGGCCTGGGCCACAAAGAGTTTTTTGACCCAACGCGCATCGTTGCCTTCCCGTCGCTCAGTCTGGCCAGCGGTGCCGTCAAGGGCTGGGACAGGCGCAATGGCTACTATTTTTCAATGCTGGAGAGCCTAGCCAGGCACTACGCTTTTGACATTGACACCGCGTTTGAAAACCTGCCTGCCAATGTGCAGCAGGTGGTGTTGCATGGCTCGGGGGATGAGGAAATCAAGTTCTCCTACATCATGGACTCGGGCGCGTCGCAAGGTAAAAAGGTCAACAAGAAACACCCTTTTGAAGGGGTCATCACCAACTTTGAACGACGCTACCGCGAGACAGATTCAAGCACGGTGCGTGACGAGCTGGCTCGCTACCGCAGCGTTCAGCCCTGCCCAGACTGCGGCGGCACGCGGCTGCGGCTGGAGGCGCGGCATGTGTTTTTGGTCGGCTCGCCTGAGGCAGATGGCACTGTCACCAAACGCGCTATTTTTGACATCAGCCGCGTCACCCTGCGGGAGAGCTTTGCCTACTTTGACCAGCTCAAAATGTCAGGTGCCAAGGGCGAGATTGCAGGCAAGGTGGTGCGCGAGATTGCCCTGCGGCTGAAGTTTCTAAACGATGTGGGGCTGAATTATTTGAGCCTGGACAGAAGCGCCGAAACGCTATCGGGCGGCGAGTCCCAGCGCATCCGGCTGGCGTCCCAAATCGGCTCTGGCCTGACGGGCGTGATGTATGTGCTGGACGAGCCCAGCATTGGCCTGCACCAGCGCGACAACGACCGCCTGATTGGAACGCTCAAACACCTGCGGGACATTGGCAACAGTGTGCTGGTGGTCGAGCACGACGAAGACATGATTCGCGCGGCTGACCACGTGATTGACATGGGGCCGGGCGCTGGCATTCATGGTGGCCGCGTCATGGCGCAGGGCACCTATGAAGAAGTGCGTGACAACCCGGCATCGCTGACAGGGCGCTATCTGGCGCAAACGTTGAAGATTGCCGTACCCGCACACCGCACGCCGTGGCTGCCAACGGCTAAAAAGGAAAACGCTTTCGCCACATCTAAAAAACCATCGCGCTTTCCGCACAGCCCCGCGTATGAACGCCGCGCTGCGCGTGAAGCCCAGCACCAGGCCACACTGGGCGACATGCAGGCGCTGCGCGTTATCAACGCCAGCGGCCACAACCTGAAAAACGTCAGTGTTGAGTTCCCGGTGGGTTTGCTCACCTGCGTCACAGGTGTATCCGGCTCAGGTAAATCAACCCTGGTCAACGACACGCTGTACGCGGCCGTGGCCCGTACGTTGTACCGCGCTCATGACGAGCCCGCCGCACACGAAAGCATCGAAGGCATTGAGCATTTCGACAAAGTCATCAATGTCGATCAGTCGCCAATCGGCCGCACACCGCGCAGTAACCCGGCCACCTACACCGGCCTGTTCACACCCATCCGTGAGCTGCTGGCAGAGATGAACACGGCGCGTGAGCGTGGGTATGGTGCCGGACGTTTTTCCTTCAACGTGGCCGGTGGCCGCTGCGAGGCCTGCCAGGGTGACGGTGTGGTGAAGGTTGAAATGCATTTTCTTCCCGACGTGTATGTGCCCTGCGACGTGTGCAAGGGCATGCGCTACAACCGTGAAACGCTTGAGGTGCAGTACAAAGGCAAAAATATTGCGCAAATCCTGGACTTGACAGTCGAAGCCGCCGCCGAGTTCTTCAAAGCCGTGCCCACGATCGCGCGCAAGCTGCACACCCTGCTCGACGTGGGCCTGAGCTACATCAAGCTCGGCCAGGCCGCGACCACGCTGTCGGGCGGTGAAGCCCAGCGTGTCAAGCTTGCATTGGAACTGAGTAAAAAAGACACGGGCCGCACGCTGTATATATTGGACGAACCCACCACCGGCCTGCACTTTGCCGACATTGATTTATTGCTCAAGGTGTTGCATCAATTGCGTGACGCGGGTAATACGATTGTGGTGATTGAGCACAACCTGGATGTCATCAAAACCGCTGACTGGCTGATCGACATGGGGCCTGAGGGCGGCGCGGGCGGTGGCATGGTGGTGGGCGTGGGCACGCCTGAGGACATCGCAGCCAATCCTGGCAGCCACACCGGGCGGTATCTTCAACGGCTTTTGTAAGCACGCACAAACAATTAAGGGTTTAGCACCTCGCCATTTAAATTCCCCAGCATCTAAAATACAAGCATGAGTGCTTCAATCCACTTCTCGATCAAATTTGATGGCCCGGCATTGACCAGCCATCAAATGGATGTTCGTGAACTAGCCCCATCGCTAATCGCTTTGTCTGGCTTGCTTGAAGAAGCGAACCGCGTTGCCTTCCCAGACTCTGATGAGATTAGGGTGCAGATAAAAGGCAATTTCAAAGGTGGTTCGTTTGGCGTTGATCTGGTTGCGCTGCAAAACATCACTGATCAAATTGTGTCGATGCTGACTGGGCCAAATGCGTCTGCCGCCAGTAATTTATCTGGAATTCTTCAAGGGCTGGGCATGCTCGGCGGAGCCGGTGCTGGCTTGATTGGCTTGATCAAGTGGCTGCGCGGCAGAAAACCAAGCACTATCCGCTTGGACGGCGACAAGACCATATTTGAAATACGGACCTCTGAGGAAATTGAATCGTTTGAGGTGGATTTGGTTGCAGGCAAGTTGTACCAAAGTCGCGTTGTACGCCAAACCTTGGCTAAGGTTGTAAAACCACTTGAAAGAGAAGGCGTAGATGTGTTCGCTTGCGGTCAGGACGGAGCAACTGAGACTGTAGTTACCAAAGCGGAAAGGCAGTATTTTGAATTGGCTGCTGACAGTGTCGATGTTGTGTCGGATACCGTAACTGAGAGTGTTTTACTTCAGATCGAGTCAGCTGTTTTCAAAGAGGGCAATAAATGGCGCTTTACAGACGGTGCCAGCTCTTTTTTTGCAGAAATTGCTGACGATGAATTTTTGGCTCGTGTCGAGTCCGGGGATGAGCGATTTGGTAAGGGTGATGTTCTTGTAGTCGACCTGCGCCGCATTCAAAGTGTTACCGACAACGGTCTAAAGCTGGAATATTCAGTTGAAAAAGTACGTGACCATCGCGCGCCACTTCAGGCAAGACTGTTGCCAAATTAAGCTTTCAAGTTCAACGCAGCCGTTTTGCATTGAATACAGAATTACCAAATGCGTTTTTCTGACCTTCGTTTTTTAGTAGCTTGGCTGCTGCCGCTGTTGACGATCAACAGTGTCTTGAACCATCCTGCTTATTCGGCGCTCAGCACGCTGGTGATCTGGTGGGGCATTGCGCTGCTTGACGCGCTGTGGCCAGGCGGCAAAACATCGCCTGCTGCACTGGCGCCCGGTGTTGGGCGCATTTACTTTGACTGGATTTTGCGACTGTACGTGCCGCTGCAAGGGGTGTTGATTGCAGTGGGTGCATATGCTGTCGTGCAGGCTGACTGGTTGGTGGTACTGGGCGTGGCTTTCAGCGTCGGGTTTATCACCGGCTCGCAGGGCATCACGTTTGCGCATGAGTTGGGCCCCCCCTGTGTCAGACTAGTTGTCGCCTCAATAGAACCAAGAACCTGGGGCGGCGATGAAAGATGGAAATGGCACGATACGGACAGACATTCAAAGACAGAGCGGTAGCGCGGTTGTTGCCGCCACAGAGCGCAGCCTTG
>JANMIH010000362.1:0-2337 GCA_031375685.1 Polaromonas sp.
GGTAGACGTTCCAGCCGCGTGCCAATGGCTCGCTCCACAGCAGTGCTTTGTCCAGGTTGATGAACTCGCCGCCCCGGCGCTTCAAAATGGCTTGCACCAGGTCGTCGGGTTGGGGTTTGAGGGCTGGGGTCCAGTCGGGAATGCGCATAGTGCTTGCTTTGAGGGATGTAAAAACCATAGCGTAGCGAGTAACCCCAATGCGCATACCCGACTGGACACCTGAGTCCAAACCCCAACCCGACGACCTGGTGCAAGCCATTTTGAAACGCCGGGGCGGCGAGCTCATCAACCTCGACAAAGCCCTGCTGTGGAGCGAACCCCTGGCGCGCGGCTGGAACGTCTACCTTAAAGCCGTGCGTACCGACTTGCCCACCAGCTGGAAGCTGCGCGAGCTGGGTATTTGCACCGTCGCCCTGCTGACAGGTGCAGCCTACGAATACCACCACCATGCGCCTGATTTTTTAAAAGCCGGCGGCACGCAGGCTGAACTGGATGCCTTGCAGCTGGTTTGCGCCGCCTATGCAACAAACACGGCCATCGCCTCATCACATCAGGCGCTGGCAACTGTTGAAAGCATCGTGATTCAATACGCTGCGCAAATGACCCTGGACGTTAAAGTCACCGACGAAGTGTTTGCGCAACTCAAACAGCACTTTGACACCACCCAGATCGTTGAGCTGACAGCCGCGATTGCCACCTACAACATGGTGGCCCGGTTTTTAGTGGCGATGGGTGTATCGCCAGAAGTCTGATCAGTCTGCCTTGATGTTGTTGTCCTTGACAACCTTGGCCCAGATGTCCATCTGCTTGTCCATGAAAACGCGAGCTGCATCGGCGCTGCCACCGACCACATCAATGCCCTGCGCATCGAGTTTTTTGGCAATGTCCGGCGTTTTCAAGATGATGTTCAGTGCCTCGTTCATGCGTTTCAAGATGTCGGGCGGGGTTTTGGCTGGTGCCAGCACAGCCCACCAGGCAGGGGCTTCAAAGCCGGGGTAGCCGCTTTCGGCAATCGTGGGCACATTGGGCAGGTCCGGGCTGCGTTTGGTGCTGGTCACGGCCAGCGGGCGCATGCGGCCACTGTCAATGTGCGGCTTGGTCACAAACACCGAACCAATCGACAACGGCACATGGCCAGCAACAGCATCGTTCATGAGCGGACCGCCGCCTTTGTAAGGAATGTGTGCCCAGTCCAGGCCACCGTTTTTACCCAACAGTGTCATTGCCACATGGCCCAGACTGCCCGAGCCAATGCTGCCGTAGCTGACGTTCTTCTTGGCTTTGGCTGCGGTCACCACATCAGCAAATGTTTTGTACTCGCTGGCCGCAAAGGTGGCCAGCACCATCGGCGATGTACCGACCAGCACGATGGGAGCCAGGTCTTTTTTGCTATCAAACGGCAGGTTCGGGATGAGCGCCGGGTTCACACCGTGGGTGTCGAACACCACCGCAAAGGTGTAGCCGTCTGCCTGGGCCGCAGCCACTGCGGCAGCGCCAATGGAGCCGGATGCGCCGCCCTTGTTTTCAACAATCACGCTTTGGCCCAGTGCTGTTTGCAACGGCACTTGCAAAATGCGTGCGACCTGGTCAACCGAGCCGCCCGAGGGGAAAACTGCCACCAGCTTGATCGGGCCGCGTGTGGGCCAGGCGGCAGGGGTTTGAGCCATCGCCAGGCAGGCAAAACTGGCCAGCAAACCAAAAACAAAAGGGCGTTTGAAATTCATGAATGTCTCCGTGTTGTAATCGATTGATGGTAAGACAAAATCAACTTTTATACCCTCAGCGTGAACCCGCAGGCCTGCGAAACGCAGCCACCGTTCTGCTGTTGCGCGACACAGCAAACGGCGTTGAGGTGCTGATGACACGGCGCTCCATGACCGCCAGTTTTGCCCCCGGTGCTTATGTTTTCCCCGGCGGCGGGATTGATGCGGCTGACAGCGCAGCGCACGGCCATTCCACCCGGCGCGCAACGCAAAGCGATTTGCACCTGACCCAAGCGATTGCCGCCATTCGCGAAAGCTTTGAAGAGCTGGGCGTGCTGCTGGCCAAACACGCCGATGGCAGCCATGTCACAACAGCAGACATCGCCGCATTAGACAGAAAGGCACCCTTTGCTGCGCAATGCCAGGCACGCGGTTTGACGCTGGCAGGCGCAGACGTGTTTGTTCTTGCACACTGGGTAACGGACCGCGACCTGCCGCGCCGCTTTGACGTGCCCTTTTTGGTGGCCCGCATGCCTGAAGGCCAGGAGCCGGTGGCCGATGAGCGTGAGCAGTTCGAGCCGTGCTGGGTTCGACCGACAGACGCGCTGGCCCGACACGCCGAAGGCGGCTTTTT
>JANMIH010000371.1:0-6452 GCA_031375685.1 Polaromonas sp.
CGGTTGACGATGCCCAGCGCGCGGTGGATGTGGCTGCGAGCCAGGTGGCCAGTGCCCAGGCACAGGTCAACGCCAGCACCCCAACTGGCAGCGACGCACTTTTGGCGCAAGCCGCACTGCGTGAAGCGCAGGCCGGGCAGCAGTTGGCGCGCGCCAAACTTGATCAGGGTCTGGTTTACGCACCCACCAGCGGTGTGCTGATTTCGCGCAGCGTGGAAGTGGGAGATATCGTGCAGCCGGGCAAAGCCTTGATGGTGCTTGCAACAAGCGGCAACCCTCAAATACTGGTGCAGATTGATGAAAAAAACTTGTCAAAAATCGCGCTGGGTCAACCAGCTTATGCATCAGCAGACGCGTTTGCCAAAGACCGCTTTGATGCGGTGGTCGGGTTCATCAACCCTGGTGTGGATGCGGCTCGTGGTTCGGTCGAAGTCAAACTTAACATCACCAAGCCGCCGTCCTATTTGCGCCAGGACATGACCGTTTCAGTCGACATTGAAACCGCCAGGCGCACTGCCACCGTGGTGATACCCACAAGCGCTGTAGAAGATACAGCAACCGACAAGCCCTGGGTATTGGTGGAACGGGACAAGCATGCTGTCAAGCAGTTCGTTACTTTGGGATTGAAGGGCGACACGCGGGTTGAGGTGCTCGACGGCGTTGCAGCAGGCGAGCTTGTCGTGCCCGTGACAAAAGCCGGCGTGAAGGCTGGACAGCGCGTGCGCGCGCAAGTGCAGGCGGATCCCCCGCCAGCCACTGTGCGACCGACTGGTAAAAACCCAATGACGCCATGAACCAGCTGCTGCCCTTCGAATGGGTGCTGGCCACACGTTTTTTGCGTGAAGGACTGCTGCAAACTCTGTTTATCATTTCAGGTGTCGCACTTGGTGTGTCCGTGATCGTGTTCATGTCGGCGCTTCTGACCGGCCTGCAAGGCAGCATTTTCAAGACATTGCTGGACTATCAGGCCCAGATCGTCATTTCGCCCGCAGACGAAACACCGCGCGCCTTGCGGAGCGATCAGGGTGTTGAATTTGCAACACTGGTGCAGCCCAGAGCCCAACGACCCCGCTCAATTGACCAATGGCAAAAAGTGCGGGATGCGACGCGCGTAATTCCCGGCGTTCTGGTGGTTGCGCCTGTGGTGGACGGGGCCGCTTTTATCTTGCGCGGTGATGGCAACACCGGCGTGTCGATGCGCGGCATTGAGCCTGACAGCTACCTGCGGCTGATCGCCCTGAAGGAAAAAATAATTGCGGGTAGCGCGGACCTTGGCAGCACCGACATTGTGATTGGCAGCAAACTGGCCAAAGATTTGGGCGTGACGACGGGCGACAAGCTGACACTGCAAGCAGCATCGGGCGCATCAAGCCTGCTGTTTGTGTCTGGTATTTTTGATTTTGGCAACCAGGGGCAAAACACTGGCAGTGTGTATGTAGCGATGCGTACCGCCCAAAGTCTCTTGGGCCTGCCGGGCGGCGTGACCAGCTTGCAGCTGAAGGTGGCAGAACCGTTTGCTGCCGAATCGCTGGTGCAGCAAATTGAAGCGCAACCAGGCATCAAAGTTGAAAGCTGGATCAAAACCAATGCCGAATTTTTCAAGGCCCTGTCAGGCCAGACCATGTCCTTCTTCATCATTCGATTGTTTGTCGGATTAACAGCGGCATTGGGTATTGCCAGCGTGCTGGTGGTTTCAGTGGTCCAAAAGTCCAAAGAAATTGGCATTTTGCGGGCCACAGGCACGACGCGCGGACAAATACTCGGCGTATTTTTGTTGCAAGGCGCCATGCTGGGTTTGCTGGGCTCACTGTTTGGCTCGGTCATGGGCTGGCTTTTTCTGGTTGCCTGGCGCGGCTTTGCTGTCAATGATGAAGGCGTGCCTTTTTTTGTTCTCCAAGCTGGCCCCAGCCTGTACCTGATCGTGGCTGCGGGTGCCACCCTAGTTGGCACGTTGTCAGCCTTGTTCCCAGCCCAACGGGCAGCCCGGCTTGACCCTGCGGTGGCCATTCGTGGCTGACGCTCAAAAACCGACGGAAGTCGAGCCGACGCTACGGCTGGAGGGTATTCGGAAATCTTACGGCACGGGCACAGCGCATGAAACCGAGGTGCTGCACGGCATTGACCTGACGTTGGCGCGCAGTGAGTTTGCTGCGCTGATTGGTCCATCGGGGTCAGGCAAAAGTACCCTGCTCAATATCATTGGCTTGCTGGACAAACCCAGCGCAGGCAAGCTGTTTTTAACCGGGCAAGAGGCTGAAAACCTGCACGACAAGGCGTTAACCCGTTTGCGAGGTGATGCCATTGGTTTTGTCTTTCAGTTTCACAACCTGCTGCCTGCGTTTACAGCGGTAGAAAATGTCATGTTGCCTCTTCTGGCTGCGCGCGGCAGGCCTGACACTGCCATGCGGACCAGAGCAGAAGAGCTGATCGACAAGGTGGGTTTAACGCCTTGGGGCCATCACCTGGCCAACGACTTGTCGGGCGGCCAGCAGCAGCGCGTCGCCATTGCCAGAGCGCTGGTGATGCAGCCCGCCCTGGTGCTGGCCGATGAGCCGACAGGCAATTTGGACACGCAGTCAGCTGACAACATATTTGACCTGATGCGAGAAGTGAGCCAGACCAGCGGCACCACGTTTTTGATCGTCACCCACGACCCACGTCTGGCCAAACGTTGCGACCGGATCATTGAGCTGGTGGATGGGCGGATTGATTCTGACAGACCGAACGCTGCTACCTGATTCACACATTGAAATGTACGCATGACTGGCACCACTCTCTTGCTTTACATCAGTACTGCAATCGTTTTGCAAGTCCTTTTGCTCGCCTTCATGGGTTTGCGGCAGTACCGCCAGGCAGCCCGACGGTCGACGGCAAACAGCCAGCCAACAACACCTCAAGCTTCAGGCGCAGCATGGTCAGGCTGGCGGGATTTTCGGGTGGTTCGTCGGGTTTATGAAGACCTGCAGCACAGTCAGTGCTCTTTCTATCTGGAACCGGTTGATGGCATACCGTTGGCCGCCTTCAAGCCGGGGCAATTTCTGACTTTTCAACTTGTCACGCCGGGTCAGACGCTGACCCGATGCTATTCGCTGTCAGACAAGCCATCACCGCAAAACTACCGAGTCACGATCAAACGTCAAAGTCCACAACGCGGCTCGCTTGGCGTTTTGCCAGAGTCGGCTTCATGCTATTTTCACGACGCTGTAAACGTTGGCGACATTGTTCGCGTCCGGGCACCAACCGGGGCTTTTTATCTTGACCCGGACCCGACCCATGACATCGTACTGATTGCGGGCGGAATCGGGATCACACCCATGCTCAGCATGCTGAACTGGTGTCTGGACAAGCAGTCCTTGAGAAACATACACATGTACTACGGCTTGCGAAGCAGTGATGAGCATGTTTTCAAGCAGCAACTTGCACAGCTTGCAATCACACACCCCAGCTTTCACCTGGTAGTGGCGTACAGCCAACCCAAACCAGGCGATGAACTGGGTCGCGACTTTCAACACCATGGACACGTGGATCTGAATCTCATCAAAGCCACCTTGCCCCATGGACACCACCAGTTTTACATTTGCGGCCCGGCGCCCATGATGCAAAGCCTGGTGCCTGCACTGGCCGCCTGGGGTGTAGCGCCAGCAGATATTCACTTTGAGGCGTTCGGCCCCGCATCTGTTCGTAGCGTCAACAACGCACCAGATGGTTCACAACCTGCGACTCAAGGCGGGACCGCTCAATCTTTTGAGGTGCAATTTTTACAATCGGCGCGTACCCTTTTGTGGACTGCTGATTCAGGCACCCTGCTCGACTTTGCTGAGGCAAATGGGATCAAGGTTGAGTCTGGTTGCCGCGCGGGCAGTTGCGGGGCGTGCGAGACACGATTGATTTCCGGAAATATTCGCTATGCGGACAAACCAGACTACGACATCGCGACCGGCAAATGCCTGCTGTGTGTTGGCATGCCGTCAAGCAACCTAGTGTTGGCGGCATGACTTCGTTCAAAGCTCAACTGCTGTTACGCGAGGTGCTGCCTTTTGCGCTTTCACTGGCACTGCTGGGCGCGCTGGCTTTGCTGCTCGACGCGCTGCTACACGTCTATGACGCAGTCTGGATAGGTCGTTACCTGGGCATCTTGGGCACGCTGCTCATCATGTTTTCGTTCTGGTATTCGCTGCGCAAACGCAAGCTGGTCAAAAGCGGCAACCTGACAAAACTGATGCATCTGCATGAGCGCATGGCGTGGCTGGGGTCCCTGCTGGTACTGGTGCATGCGGGCATCCATTTCAACTCGATTCTGGGATGGCTCGCCGTCTGGGCCATGCTGGTCAATGTGGTCAGCGGGCTGACCGGGAAATTCCTGTTGGAACGGTCACGCAAAAGAATGGCCTTGTCGCGCGAAAAATTGCAGCAAGAAGGCCTGAGCACTGAACAACTTGAGGAACAGCTTTACTGGGACAGCCTGACCTTTGACATCGTCAAAAAATGGCGTGTGGTGCATATCCCCATCACACTGGCATTTGCTGTGCTGGCAATTGGCCACATCTTTTCGGTCTTTCTGTTTTGGGGCTGGAAATGAAACGCAGCTGGATTCTCGCCATCATTGCCGCCAACTTGGTGGCCCTGGCCGTACTGGCGTTTGTTTATCCAAATCTGATGGTGTCACCCGGGCCTGTGGTTAAAGCACATGCGGCAATAGCCACCGACTGCTTCGCCTGTCATGCGCCGCTGCGCGGTGCATCTGCCAATTTGTGTGTGAGCTGCCATGCCGTCAATGAGATTGGCCTTCGCACCAGTCTGGGTCAGAAGATTGTCAAAGCCAAGGCAAAAGTGGCTTTTCACCAGGAGCTGCAAGAAACAAACTGCATGGCTTGCCATACCGATCACACCGGCCCAAGGCTTGTTCATCAGAGCCGAAAGACTTTTTCACATGCCTTACTGCTGCCCGCAACCCAGCAGCGCTGCGAAAGCTGTCACAAGCCACCCACTGACGCCATGCACCGCCAGATTTCAGGCAACTGCGCGCAATGCCACAGCTCAACCAAATGGAAACCCGCAAAGTTTGACCATGCAAAACTGTTTGTCCTGGACGGTGACCACAATGCCAGTTGCGTGACCTGCCACACCGGCAACGACTACAGCAAATACACCTGCTATGGCTGTCACGAGCACCAGCCAGCCAGGATCAGGTCAAAACACCTTGAGGAAGGTATCCGGGATTTTGAGAATTGTGTGGCCTGCCACCGCAGCGCTGACGGCGAGCCTGAAGAGCGAGGAACACGTCAAGACAAAAAGCGGGATTGATTGACGGCAGTAACTCGCACCACGTGAATGACAGCTGTAACCGTACAGACAAAAATCTTATCGGCGCGCCTGTAAGGGTCAAACATACAGGTCTTAGCATAGTGAGAGCTGTGCATCATGAATTTCAAAAATGAAATGTTGAGAACAGTTGTGCTGGCTAACTTGAACGCTATTGCCAGCCAACGAACCAGCGGCACCGCACTTTTTTACAGTCACCCACGACCCACGCCCGGACAAACGCTACGACCGGATCATTGAATTGTTAGATGGGCGGATTGATTCTGACAAACCGAATGCGGCTACACATTGAGGTTTGAATACTGAAGCGGCTGCGCCCACACCTACGTAAACAGTGCGCTTTGCCCTACTAACAGCGTCAGCCAAAAACCTGACCATCAATATCGTTCCTTTCTGACCGCTGTATGAACAAGGCAATGCATGATGACATTAGAAAAGCACTTCGCTGCAATAGTCTTGCTACCACTTGCAATGTTGCAGCTGTCTGCATCCGTCCAGGCACAGACACCTGATTTAAAAGTCACTTCGACGGTCACCGCGCCAGCAAACAGCACGTTGTCTTCAAAAAACATTTACATGGCTGGCGGCAAGGTGAGCTTGCCAGGGCCTGTCAAGGGCGGCATTTACGCAGCGGGTGGTCGCGTTACGGTCGACCACCCGGTTCACGGTGACGCAACATTGGCAGGCGGCGCGGTGATGGTCAAGGCAGCCATTCTTAACGATCTTCGTGTAGCAGGCGGCGATGTGTACGTTGAAAATTCAGTCGGTGGTGCGCTGTACGCATCTGGTGGAAACATTACGCTGACAAGCACGTCCGATGTCGACGGCGGCGCCACGGTGTATGCAGGCCACGCAACGCTGGAGGGCAAAGTCAACGGGCCGCTCAAGATATACGCACAAAAAGTGGTGCTCAATGGCGAGGTGAACGGAGATATTCAGCTCAAGGCTGAAGAAATTGAAATCGGCCCTAGAGCCAAACTCAGCGCCGCATTATTGATATTTTCATAATTCATGACAACCGCTTTCATCCACGCGCGTTATGTTTCCAACGAGTTGTTTGGAGACATGAAGCATGGCAAGAAAAGCGATGGACGAGGCAACAAAGAAGCGCGTACGCGCCGGACGTTTGC
>JANMIH010000232.1:0-4601 GCA_031375685.1 Polaromonas sp.
GTGTATGAGCGCTTTGGCATTTTGTTAGAGCATGAACCGGTTGTCGTCTAGATCTGCTTCAAGGCGCCAGGCGCTCCCGTAACCAATCCCCGTCAGCTTGCAGCGTGTAGCGCAGCCTGTCATGCAAGCGGCTTCTGCGGCCTTGCCAGAACTGCCAGTTGTCGGGCTTCAAGCGGTAGCCACCCCAGTGCGGCGGGCGCGGTGGCTGCAGCAAAAATTTCGCGCCATACAGGGCTGCATTGGCCACCAGCACGCCCCGGCCTGAAATCACCTCACTTTGCGGGCTGGCCCAGGCACCAATGCGCGAGTCAAGCGGGCGCGAATGAAAGTACGCGTCACTTTCTTCGTCTGAGACTTTTTCCACCAAGCCTTCAATGCGCACCGTGCGCTCCAGTTCAACCCAATGAAACTGCAAGGCCGCGTAAGGGTTGCCTGCCAGCTCCTGCCCTTTGCGGCTGGCGTAATTGGTGTACCAGACAATGCCGCGCGCATCAAAACCCTTGATCAACACCACCCGAACCGACGGCCGCATGTTACTGGCTACGGTAGCCAGTGTCATGGCGTTGGGCTCAGGCACCTCGGCTGCAATGGCTTCTTTGAGCCACTGGTCAAATTGCGCCAGCGGGTCAGCTTGCGACGCCTGTTCATTGAGTTCTGCGCGCTCATAGCTCTTGCGCAGGTCGGCGATGGACGATGCATGGGGTGTGGGGTCAGTCATGCTTCGAGTATAAAGATTGAGTTTTAACCCCTCTTGTTGCCCCTTGCATGTCCCCTTTGTTGTCTGGTCCTGTCGTGATTGTTCTGGCCGCTGGCCGTGGCGAACGCTTTGCTGCCTCGGGCGGCACCACCCACAAACTGCAAGCCCTGCTGGCCGGCAAGCGCGTGATGGACCATGTGCTGGATGCCGTTCAAGCGAGTGGCCTGGCTTGCCATGTGGTGGAGGCAGACGCCAGTCGTCCCGGCATGGGTGACTCGATTGCGGCGGGGGTCAAAGCCACACCGGGTGCCAGCGCCTGGCTGATCTTGCCTGCCGATTTGCCATTGATCAGCCCCGACACCTTGCGCACCATGGCGTTTGCGCCATCGTGTGCCGTTGTTGTGCCGATGTATGAGGGCCAACGCGGCCACCCGGTGCGTTTTGGCCCTGAATGTGCTTCAGCGTTGCTAAATTTACAGGGAAATCAGGGTGCAGCCCAATTGATACGTGCGCAAGCAGCTACTGATTCAGTAGCGTTGATAGACGTCGATGATGTCGGTTGCGTGATGGACGTAGACACGCTGGACGACCTGGCGCGGGCTGAGGCGATGTTGCTTGATCGCCAAAACTAGTCGCACACTCGCTTGAGCAACTCTCCCAGCGCCCGGTCATGGATGCCGACTTTGTGCAAACCGTCGTAGGTCAGTTGGGCATAGTCGCGGGTGCTCCCGTGACGACCTGAGGCTTCGGCAAAAATTTTGCGATACACCTCATGAGACAACTCGCCGGTGTGGTCGGGGCTGCGTTTTGACAAGGTAAATGCCAGCGCCGTCACACTGTGCTTTTGGCCGTTGTGCAGGGTCTGGCAACGCAGCCATTTGGGTTCGTACACGGCATTGGGCATTTCGCGCTCCCACAGCGGGGGCAAGGCGGCGGCCACCTTGGCGCGCGGGATGCGAAACACCATGCCCTTGCAACTGCCACCGGGCAGCAGGCCAAACACCAGGCCGGGTTGCTCGGGCGTGCCCCGGTTGTAGGTGCTCCACATTTTCAGGGCACGGTGGTAGCCGCTGGTGATGGCAAAACGCTGCTCGACAAACTCAAATTCGGGCCGCCAGATCAGTGAGGCGTAGCCAAAGATCCACAAGTCATGTTTGCCGCCCCATTGGCTTTTGATGGCATCCAGTGAATGCGCAGGGGCGGGCAATTGCCGGGGGCGAGGGTGGGTCGGTACGGTCACACCCGCACTTTACAATACGGCCAGTTTTTATCAACAGAAAGCAAGCAATGTCTTCTCAAAATGATGGTGTCGATGGCGGTCAAAGTGCGGCAATGATTGTGGTGTTTGCCGTGGTGGGTCTGGTGGTTGCCAGCGTTGTAGGTGCCAGCGTTTATTACCAGGTCAAAAAACCGGCCGCCCCCGCAACGGCTGTTGCGCTGGTGCCCGCTGCCGTGCTGCCTGCCAGCGGTGCAGCCGCTGCTGAAACGGCCCAAAACGCCATGGACGCCGCCAGCGTGAAGGTTGAAAATGGCGTGGTCAAGTTTTATTTTGCATCGGGCAAGTCTGACCTGGCTGCGGGCGCCAATGATGCTCTGGCAGATGTGATTAAAGGTGCCAAAGAAGGCAAAAAACTGGTGATTTCTGGTTACCACGACGCCACCGGCAGCGCCGCCACCAATGCAGAGCTGGCCAAGCAGCGCGCTTTTGCCGTGCGTGATGCGCTCAAAGCGTCTGGCGTAGCGGACGACAAAATTGAATTGAAAAAACCCGAAGAGCTCAAAGCCACCGGCAGCGATGCGCAAGCGCGCAGGGTTGAAGTCGCGCTGCAATAAGCGCCCAGGCTCCTGGCAGACAGCCGCAGGTTTGGTACCCAACTGGTAACCTGGACTACACAAAAACGCCTGGTCAACAGTTACCATCCAGCTTGTAATTTAGTTACATAACCCTAGAAGGCTGGCCATGGCTGATTTGAATTTGCACCCTGAAGTCGCACGCATCACGGCGCGCATCATTGAGCGCAGCCGCCCGCGCCGCAGCGCCTACCTGGCGCAAATCGATGTTGCCGCCACCCGTGCCCGCAGTGCCGACCGCATGGGCTGCGCCAACCTGGCACACGCCGTGGCTGGCGCACCGCTGGACGACCGCTTCAAAATCGTGGCGGAGCACGCACCCAACATCGGCATCGTGACAGCTTATAACGACATGCTGTCGGCGCACACACCGCTTAAAAATTACCCGGACCTGATCAAGCTGGAGGCTCGCAAGCTCGGCGCTACAGCCCAGGTGGCAGGCGGCGTGCCTGCCATGTGCGACGGCGTGACGCAAGGCACAGCCGGTATGGAGCTCAGCCTGTTCAGCCGCGACGTGATTGCCATGGCCACAGTTGTGGCGCTGTCGCATGACATGTTTGACGCCGTGCTGCTGCTGGGCGTGTGCGACAAAATTGTGCCCGGGCTGTTGATTGGTGCGCTGCATTTTGGCCACTTGCCGATGGTGTTTGTACCTGCCGGGCCGATGCCGTCAGGCCTATCGAACAAAGACAAAGCCAAAACCCGCGAGTTGGCCGCGCAGGGCCTGGTCGGCCGTGCCGAGCTGCTCGAATCTGAAATGAAGTCCTACCATGCACCGGGTACCTGCACCTTTTACGGCACCGCCAACAGCAACCAGTTGCTGCTTGAAGCGATGGGTCTGCATGTCCCCGGCACAGCGTTTGTCAACCCCGGTGAGGACTTGCGCGACGAGCTGACTCGTGAATCGGCGCGAACCGTACTCGGCATCGTCAAGTCCAAAAGATATGCACCGATTGGGCATATCGTGGATGAAAAGTGCATTGTCAATGCGATGGTTGCACTGCTTGCCACGGGCGGCTCGACCAACCATCTGATTCACTGGGTTGCCGTGGCCTATTCAGCCGGCATCACGATTGACTGGAATGACTTCTCAAGCCTCTCAGACGTCGTACCCACGCTGACCCATGTGTACCCCAACGGCAGCGCGGACGTGAACCAGTTCCAGGCTGCGGGCGGCCCTGGGCTGGTGATTCGCGAGCTGCTGGATGCCGGCTACATGCACGCCGATGTGCTGACGGTGCGCGCGGGCGGCCTGCGCGAATACACACGTGAGCCCCACATGCAAGGCGCGTCTTTGGCCTGGGCTGAGCTTGGCGACTCCAAAGACGACACCATTGTGCGCAGCGCGGCCAACCCTTTCAGCGCGACAGGCGGGCTCAAGTTATTGCAGGGAAATCTGGGCCGCAGCGTCATCAAGGTCTCCAGCGTTCCTGACGACTGCCATGTGATTGAAGCACCCGCCCGGGTGTTTGACTCGCAAGGCGATTTGCTCGATGCCTTCAACGCTGGCGAGCTTGAAAAAGACGTGATTTGCGTCGTGCGCTGGCAAGGCCCGCAGGCCAATGGCATGCCCGAGCTGCACAAGCTCACGCCGCCGCTGGCGGTACTGCAGGGCAAGGGATTTAAAGTGGCACTGGTCACCGATGGCCGCATGAGCGGCGCGTCTGGCAAAGTGCCCGCTGCCATTCATGTGTCGCCCGAGGCTGCAGCCGGTGGCCCGCTGGCCAAGGTGCGGGACGGCGATGTGGTTCGGCTGGACGCGCTGACGGGTCAGTTGAATGTGCTGGTCTCAAAAGATGAGTGGGCGGCCCGCACGATGGACGCCATGCCGCTGGCGTTGCGCCAGACGTGTAGCCAGGGCATGGGCCGCGAGCTTTTTACCAACATGCGCCGCAGCGCAACCACCGCGGAAGAAGGTGCTTTGTCATGGATCTGAATTTAAACGTGACAGGCAAGTTGACCGCCCTGCAAGTGATGCAGGACTCGCCTGTGATTCCGGTGATTGTGTTGACAGATGTTGCACAGGCTGTGCAAATGGCGCGTGCGCTGGTCG
>JANMIH010000392.1:0-4618 GCA_031375685.1 Polaromonas sp.
CATTCGCTGCACTGCCAGAACGCGCATTTCTTCGAGCGTGTTGTGAGCCAATTTGCGTCCGTCTCTTTTCATGCGCAATTGGAGAAAAGCAATAACAAAAAGTTCAAATAATTGTCCGCTAAATTACTGACTTATGAGTAATAGACTGCAAAACGCTTCCTTGGCAAGGGTTATCGAAAAAGCCAGCGCCCAATACAACATCGCTTAATTGAACCTGTGGGGAAAAACTTGACATCACAAACTGTGACCTCAAGTTGGCGACATCGTGGCGACATCGCGATCAGATCTTCCAAAAGCAACATTTCTCTGCCCGATATCCAGCACGATAAGACTTCCAAGCGTTTCCCAAATCACTATCATTACAGTAGCTGCTTGCGCCCATATCCATTGACCTATAGCCACTTTTGACATTAAAAAAATGCTCAAAAAAGCAGTTTTCAAGTAAACAACTGGTCTTTTGAGGCCACGCCAAGCCATTTTTAAGCCTCAAGAGGACATTTTCACCCATCAAATCAGCCTGTAGTCCAATAGGCGCTTGCGCAATCAGCTACGAAATAAATAGCGTCATGAAACGGCGAGAGCTACGGGGTGCGCTTAGTTTTGACAGTTTTGTCGCTGCCTTTAGGCTTGTCCTTCTTGTCCTCATGCGTCACAAACCCGATGGGTCTTTTGGGTGACTCAGGTGGTGTGGTCAGCTCACGCACAGCGTCCAGCAGTTGGCGCAGCTGCAGCCGGGTGTTGCGGCTAAAGGTATCGTGCGACAACTCCAGTGATTCGGTCTTCATCTCAAGCTCAGCCAGCCGCTTGGCCACATCCGCATTGGTGGACAGCGCCTCACGCAATTGCACAAAGGCGCGCACCACATAAATCCCCATCTCCACCGCCTGGGCTGAAGCCAGCACATTGGCTGCTTGAATGGCCCCGTGCTCCGTAAATGCATACGGCAGCACTTTGGAGAATTTGAGTTTCTGGAGGTGGTCGCAATTTGCGACCACCCCAGCTTTCTCTGCTGGCGTGAGCTGAAACAAGAAATCTGCTGGGAAGCGCTCCCGGTTGCGCTTGACCTGTTCGTTGAGCCGCTTGGTTTGCACCCCGTACAGCGCGGCTAAATCCACATCAATCATTACCCGCAGCCCGCGAATCACCTGAATGCGACCTTCGATGCGCGGTGCTAAAACGGGGTTGTTCGTACCGCTCATGGGTATTTCCTTTATGAATGCTTTGATGATACGTAACGGCAAAGGCCACGTGGCAGGCTGAACGGACCTTGGGTTGAGTTTCGTTCTAACAACTATTAAAACAGTAGCTGCTTGCGCACGTATTCATTGGACTAAGGCCACTTTTAATACCTAAAAATGGCTCTAACAGACAGTTTTCAGGCAAAAAAGCGCACTTATGAAGCCAATACAAACCATTTTCAAGCCTCAAAATGGCATTTTTACCCATAAATTAGGCCTGTAGACCAATAAATACGCGCGCAAGCAGCTATAAAAAATATAGCGTTTGGGTTTCAATCAGGCCAACTGCCTGGCCAGCAACACCGCCACATGCACCGCCTCACGCGCTGCACCGTCCCTGATCTGGTGGCGGCAACTGGTGCCGTCTGCAACCACGATTGCACTAGGTTGTTGGCGCACGGCCGGCAGCAGGCTGAGTTCAGCCATTTGCATGGACACGTCGTAGTGCGCCGCCTCGTAGCCAAAGCTGCCGGCCATGCCGCAGCAGCTCGATTCAATCAGCTCAGGCTGTGCGCCGGGGATGAGTTTGAGCACGTCGATGATCGGGCTGACGGCGCCAAAGGCCTTTTGGTGGCAGTGGCCGTGTAGCAGGATGGGTTGGGATGCGGGTTGCAGTTTTTGCTTGAGCGCATCTAACTTGCCTGCTGCCGCTTCGCGTGCCAAAAACTCTTCAAGCAGCAGCGCATGCTGGCTGACGGTGTGAGCCGGCTCGCCCAGGCCCATGACCAGCGTTTCGTCGCGCAGCGTCAGCAGGCATGATGGCTCCAGCCCGACGATGGCGATGCCTTTGGCGGCGAACGGCAGCAGGGCGTTGACCAGCTCTGCAGCCTTGGCTTTGGCCTTGTCCACCATGCCGCTGGCCAGGTGGGTTCTGCCGCAACAAAGGGCCTTGCCGTCTGGTTTTGATTTGCTGGCAACGTGGACGGTGTAGCCACCGGCTTGCAGCACCTGAAGGGCTGCGAAGGCGTTTTCAGACTCAAAGTAGCCATTGAAGGTGTCGACGAACAGCACCACCGGCTTGCTGGCGGCGAGTACTTCGTCACGTGTGGCGGTTTTGACGCCCGAATTGAAAAATGTATTTGTTTGCCATTGCGGCAAGGTGCGCTTGCTTGAGAAGCCCAGCAGCTTTTCGCTCAACATCGCCAAGCCTGGAATCTTGTCACGCAAGTTCAGCAGCGGTGCCAGGCGGCTGGCCCAGGGTGCGTAGTCGGGCAGGTAAGCGACCAGCTTGTCTTTGAATGTGTAGCCGTGCTTTGCCTTGTAGTGGTGCAAAAACTCGACCTTCATTTTGGCCATGTCTACGCCTGTGGGGCAGTCGCGTTGGCAACCTTTGCAGCCTACGCACAGGTCCAGCGCGTCCTTGACAGATTCATCGGCTTCGTCCGAATCGCTGCCCAACTGCCCAGACAGCGCCAGCCGCAGCGTGTTGGCCCGTCCGCGTGTTGAGTCTTTTTCATCCCGCGTGACGCGGTAGCTCGGGCACATCGTGCCCGTGTCAAATTTTCGGCAGTGGCCGTTGTTGTTGCACATCTCTACCGCTTTGGCAAAGCCCTGTGCTGGGTCGCCGCCTGTGCCGGGCGCGCTGGTCTCCTCAGTCACCGGGTCGTTTTGGACGTTCCACGCGCGCCAGTCGAGCGCGGTTTTGATGGGTATGACGGTGTAGCTGGGCGCAAAGCGCATCAGGCGCGTGTCGTCCATGCGCGGTACTTTGAGGATGCGCTGCGGGCTGAGCAGGTTGATCGGGTCAAGGTAGTTTTTGATCTTGCCAAAGGCCTCGTTGATCTTCGGACCAAACTGCCACTCAATCCATTCGCCCCGGCACAGGCCGTCGCCATGCTCACCGCTGTACGCGCCCTTGTATTTGCGCACGAGAGCTGATGCTTCTTCAGCAATCGCACGCATTTTTGCCGCCCCTTCACGCCGCATATCGAGGATGGGCCGCACATGCAGCGTGCCGACTGAAGCATGCGCGTACCAGGTGCCTTTGCTGCCGTGTTTTTTGAACACTTCTGTCAGGCCGTCGGTGTAGTCGGCCAGGTGCTGAAGCGGCACGGCGCAGTCTTCAATAAAGCTCACGGGCTTGCCATCGCCCTTCAGGCTCATCATGATGTTCAGGCCAGCTTTCCTCACCTCCCACAGGTTTTTTTGCGGGGCATCGTCAATCATTTCAACCACTGAGCCGGGCAGACCCAAATCCCCCATCAACTCCACCAGTTGTTTGATTTTTGGAATCAAGTCGGTCTTGGACGCGCCTGAAAACTCCACCAGCAAAATCGCGTCAGGCTTGCCAATCAGGGCCGTGCGCACGGTCGGTGCAAACGCCGGGTTTTGCAGCGACAGCTCAATCATGGTGCGGTCAACCAGCTCTACGGCTGTCAGCATCCCATCACCGATTTTGACAATATGCTGCGCCGAATCCATGGCCTTGTGAAAGGTAGGAAAGTTCACCACGCCCAGCACCTTGGTGCGCGGCAATTCGCACAGCTTCAAAGTCAGCGATTTGGTCAAGCCCAGCGTGCCTTCGCTGCCCACCAGCAGGTGCGCCAGATTGACCGAGCCATCGGTGGTGTACGGCTTTTCATTCTGGTTGTTGAAGATGTCCAGGTTGTAGCCGGCCACCCGGCGCAGCACTTTGGGCCAGTGCGCTTCAAGCTCCGGGCGCAATTCATCAGACAGTGTTTTAACGTAGTCGCCCAGCGCGCGGGCATCGCCACTGGCCTGGTCATAGCGCCCCAGCGCCAGCAATGCGCCGTCAGACCGCCACACGCTGGCGCCCACCACGTTGTGCACCATGTTGCGATAGGCAATGCTGCGGCTGCCGCAAGAGTTGTTGCCCGCCATGCCGCCCAGCGTGGCTTGTGCGCTGGTCGAAACATCCACCGGGTACCAGAGGCCGTGTTGTTTAAGCGCTGCGTTCAGGTGGTCCAGCACGATGCCGGGTTCAACTTCGGCCGTGCGATTTTCAACATCCACATTCAGGATATTGCGCAGATGCTTGCTGTGGTCAACGACCAGACCCGCGCCCACGGTTTGCCCGCACTGGCTGGTGCCGCCGCCGCGCGCGATGATGGGGACATTTAAATCGCGGCAAATATCGAGCGCGGTTTTGACATCATCAGTTGTGCGCGGTATGAATACACCCACCGGCATGACCTGGTAAATCGACGCATCGGTGGCGTAGCGGCCACGGTCAGCGTTTGAGAAAAGCACTTCACCCGCAGTTTCAGTCGCCAGACGCGCGGCAAGCCTGCCTGCAACCTCGTTGCTGGCGCGGGCCACGTTTTCATAGGCGTGGGCTGCGGCTTCCTGCGTGATTTTCAGGGGCAGCGGGGCGTTCATGCTTTGCCCGCTTTGGAAATCGCAGCATTTTGCGCATCTGC
>JANMIH010000403.1:0-4027 GCA_031375685.1 Polaromonas sp.
CACCGCAGCAGAGGCCTACAGGCAGCGCGTGCTGGCGCAGATGGGCACCGGCGCCAGCGAAGCAGAATTGGCGACAGTGCGCGAGCAATTGTCTGGCTCATGCACCACCGAGATCGCTTCTTTTGACGAATTCGCCAGCCTGCTGTCTGGCGATGCTGAACATTACGACCATATTGTTTTTGACACCGCACCGACCGGGCACACACTGCGCCTGCTGAGCCTGCCCAAAGCCTGGAGCGGGTTTCTGGCGGGCAATGACCGGGGCGCATCCTGCCTGGGGCCGCACTCGGGGCTGAAGATGCAGGAAGAGCGCTTCAAGGCGGCGCTGGATGCCTTGAGCGACCCGGCCAAAACCACTGTGGTTCTGGTCACCCGGCCAGACAAGGGCGCGATTGCCGAGGCCGCGCGCACATCTGAAGAACTTCGCACGCTGGGGCTGAACAACCAGCGGCTGGTGGTCAATGGCGAGTTTCACGCCACCGACCGTACCGACGCAGTGGCTGGCGCCATTGAGGCGCTGGGTCAGCAGGCACTGCATGACATGCCTGAGTCGTTGCGCAGTCTGCCGCAAGATCGTGTTCCCCTGCGGGTTTTCGACCCGGTGGGCTTGCCTGCCCTGCGTGCGCTGCTGGCTGCGCATGCGGACCCGATTCATGTCGTTAAATCGGCAGCCACCGAACCCGCGCTTGACCTGAAAGGACTCGCTGCTTTGGCCGAAGAGCTGGCCGCCGTCGGGCACGGGTTGATCATGGTGATGGGCAAAGGTGGCGTCGGCAAAACGACGGTTGCGGCTGCGCTGGCGTTGGGACTCATCCAGCGCGGCAAAACCGTACACCTGAGCACCACCGACCCGGCAGCGCATCTGGCCGGCACGCTCGACGGTGAGGTGCCGGGCCTGCGCGTTGACCGCATCGACCCCAAAGTCGAGACGCAGCGCTACATCGACAAAATCATGGCGGCTAAATCGCCCGGCCTGGACGCGCAGGAGCAAGCCCTGATGCTGGAAGACCTGCGCTCGCCATGTACCGAAGAAGTGGCGGTATTCCATGCGTTTTCCAAAATTGTCAGTGAAGGGCGCAGCGCATTTGTGGTGCTGGACACCGCGCCTACCGGGCATTCACTGCTGCTGATGGACGCCACCGGTGCCTAACACCGGCAAATGATGCGCGAGTTTGAAGGACACGGCGCTGGCCGTGTCGTCACGCCTTTGATGCGGCTACAAGACGCCGCGTACACAAAAATTATTCTGGTCACGCTGCCAGAAGTGACACCCGTGTCGCAAGCAGCTGCGCTGCAGGACGACCTGCGCCGCGCCAGCATCGAGCCTTACGCTTGGGTGCTGAACAAAAGCGTGCTGGCGGCTGGCACAGCCGACCCGCTGCTGGCTGCACGACTGGCTGGTGAACGCAAGCAGATGCAGCGCATGGCTGGCGGGCTCGCCAAGCGTCTGTTTACGCTGCCGTGGCTGACTAGCCCACCTGTCGGGTTTATGGAGTTGTCGAAGCTGGTGGCAACAACCACCGTCAAGGAGTAAGCCACATGTCCATGATCGTTTCGCCCACCGAATTTCACATCAGTATTCGCGTTGAAAGTCTTGACGAGAGCACTACGTTCTACAGCCGGTTTCTGGACACAGAGCCCAAAGACAGAACGGCCCGCTTTTCAACCTTTGTCGTGCCTGCCCTGCATCTGAATCTGGTGCTTTTGGTCAACGACAGTGACAAACCACTGGACACTTACAGCCTGTATCACCTAGGCCTGGGTGTAGCAAACAAGGCTGCGGTCGTTGAAAGCTACTTTCGGGCCAAAGCACAGGGCGTGCCCATCGTCAAGCCGCCGCGCACAACCTGGCGCGGCACGCCACTGCATGAGTTGTGGCTGCGCGACCCGACGGGGTACGGCATCGAGGTCTACGCCCGGCTCACCCCGGAAGAGCTTGCCGGGATGCCCGCTGATCAAGAGCCAACTTTTCTGGTTCCAGGCACTGAGCCGTAAGCGTAGATTGCATGTGTGAACTACTGGCCTTGTCAACGTCGCGGCCAGCTCGGCTGACGTTTTCGCTGCACACGCTGGCGTCGCGCGGCGGCTTGAGCGGCAACACGCACGACGGCTGGGGCGTCGCTTTTTATCAGGGGAACGACGTGGCGCTGTTCCGTGAACCAGTGGCCGCTGACGGCAGCGCATTGGTGAGCTACCTCGAAACCCAGGGGCCGAGTACGAATCTGGCCATTTCACATATTCGCCACGCCACACAGGGAACAGTGCAATTTGCCAACACCCAGCCCTTTATTCGCGAACTTGGTGGCCGCACACACGTGTTTGCCCACAACGGCGACTTGACAGGTATCGGGGCCGCCTCAAGCCTTGGCATGAATCACCCGGTTGGTCAGACCGATTCAGAACATGCATTTTGCGTGTTGCTGGGTCGCCTTCAAAACTTGTGGGGCAACAGCGCGCTGCCACCGCTTGGCGAGCGGCTGTCGGCAATTGCTGCTTTCGCCGCTGACTTGCGGGAGCTTGGCCCCGCCAATTTTTTATACGCTGACGGCGATGCCCTGTTTGCACACAGTCACAAGCGGATGCACATGGGCAGCCCGCAGGCCGAGCCGCCCGGCCTGTGGACGCTGCAACGGCATTGCGCGCCGGCTGACCCGCCGCCTGCCCATGTCGCTGGGGTTGCGATTGCGCAGGAAGAGCGGATGTCGATGTTCATTGCCAGCGTGCCGCTTACCAACGAAGCCTGGCAGCCGATGGTTGAGGGTGAACTGGTGGCAGTGCGCCACGGTCAGTTGCTGGCCACATGCAAGTCCGAGGCAATTATTGGCTCTAAATAAATTGTTATTTTGGCCGTCATACCCAGACAGATTCAACTACGAGTTGCGACTTTTATAGTGTGGGAAGGTGAGCCGAAGCGGCATTCGCTGCGAGGATTTACCGACCTACCACAGTCAAAGTTAGCAACACATGAACAAACACCTCGGCTCAAACGAACGATACCAAATTCAAATTGGCACAGCCCAAGGCCTTCCCGTTAGCGCTATAGCGCAAGGCATTGGCTACAGCAAAAGCACCGTTTACCGCGAGATCGCCAGAAACTCTGGAGGCGCTGGCTACGATGCCCACTTTGCCCAACAAAGGGCGAGCAAACGAGCGGTCCGTTCACGCAATGGTTTGACCATTACTCAGATGACTTGGCACCGCGTTGAGCACTACTTACTGTTCGACCAAAGTCCGGAACAGATCGCTGACAAGCTGGACATCAGCCACGAGTCGATCTACCGCTACATCTACCGCAACAAGAAAGCTGGGGGATGTTGGCACTGGTGTTTGCGCTGCCAAAAGCCCTACAGAAAGCGCTGCAGCGGCAGCAACCGCAACAGGCGCGGCTTTATTGCCAACCAGGTGCGCATTGACGAGCGCCCAGCTCACATTGAAGAGCGAGCTCAAATTGGTCATTGGGAGTTTGACTCTGTCGTCGGGCCGTTTCACGGCAGTCGCCTGCTCACTGGTGTGGAGCGCAAGTCGGGCTTTGCTGTAGCTGCGTTGCTGGCCGACGGTAGCGCTGAAAGCGCATGTCAAGCCATGATTGAGCTACTCAAGCCTTTGACGGGCCGAGTCAAGACGGTGACGACAGACAATGGCAAGGAGTTTGCCAGGCATCAAGAGCTTGATGCTGAGTTGGGCTGTCAGTCCTACTTTTGCAGACCGTACGCCAGTTGGCAGCGCGGCAGCAATGAGAACCTCAATGGATTAATTCGGCAGTATTTGCCTAAACAGCGAGACCTGTCTACGGTGACATAAGATGAGATTGACATGATCCTGGACAGGCTGAACAACCGGTCTCGTAAAAGATTGGGATTTAAGACGCCTAATCAGGTGTTCCTACAATCCCTTAAGCGTGTCGCAATTCGTCGTTGAATCCAAGCCATAAATATGGGCGTAAGCAGCTATTTAATAAATAGCATAATTCAACTCGAATTGACCCCTGAAAAGTTGGTTCAATCTTGCTTGCGCACCAGCAAACCTG
>JANMIH010000447.1:0-4214 GCA_031375685.1 Polaromonas sp.
CGCTTGCCGTCCGGTGTGAGGCCATAACTGGCCAGCTCCAGCACCGGGCTGGCCACGTCGACTTGCGCGTTGTTGGCAACCCGCTCAAAGAGGGCCTCATCAAACGTGCCCTGCGCTGCCCGCAGTTCCAGGTCTGGCTGGCCATTGACCGAACGCACCGCCGTTGAAAATTCACTCAAGGCCGAGGCGTTGATCAAATGCGTGGCAAATGCCAGTGCCACGCCCAGCATCACCGCCACCACCGCTGCGGCGTTGCGCCACGGGTGATGCGTGAACTCGCGCCAGGAGAACTGGCGCAGCAGTTTTAACAGCAGGCTAGGCGGTGATGCCATGGCTGGTCAAGTACAGCACCCGGTCTGCCCGGCGGGCGGCTGCCTCCGAGTGCGTGACCAGCACCAGTGACGCGCCATGTTCACGGGTTTGTGCCATCAGGGCGTCCATCACTTTGGCGGCTGTCGTTGGGTCCAGGTTACCGGTGGGCTCATCGGCCAGCAGCAGGCCAGGGCGGTGGATGAGTGCCCGCGCAATGGCCACGCGCTGCAGTTGTCCGCCACTGAGCTGCTGCGGCAGGCGCTTGCCCAGACCTTGCAGACCGACAGCATGCAGCATCGTTTCAACCCGTGCGTCGTCATGCAAGCCCAGCAACAGCAAGGGCAGCGCCACGTTTTGCGCCACATCCAGATGCGGCAACACATGAAAAGCCTGGAACACAAAACCCACATGCTGGCGACGCAGCAAGGCACGCTGGTCGTCTGGCAGGTTTTTCAAATCAACGCCCTTGAGGGTGACGCTGCCTTCGTCCCAATCATCCAGCCCAGCCATGCAGTTCAGCAGGGTGGATTTGCCCACACCGGATTCGCCGACGATGGCGACAAACTCGCCCGGTGCAACGCTGAAGGTGACGTTCTGGAACACGCTGCTGTCAGCATAGCGCTTGGCCAGACGGTTGATGTGCAAGGTCATGCCAGAACCTCGTTCACCTGGGCCAACATTTGTTGCAAGGCGTCCGGTGCATCGCAGGCAACGATGCGCCGCTGCGGCATGCTGCGCAGCCAGGTGATTTGCCGCTTGGCAAGCTGGCGTGTGGCAAAAATACCTTTGTCTCGCAGTTCGGCCATGGGCGATGCGCCGTCGAGTCCGAGCGCCTCGTGCGAGTCCAGGTACTCCCATGCCTGGCGATAGCCGACGCAACGCATTGACGGTAAATCCGCCTGCAAGTCGCCGCGCGCCCGCAAGGCTCTGACTTCGTCGATAAAGCCTGCCGCCAGCATCGCATCAAAGCGCTGGGCAATGCGGGTGTGCAGCCAGGCTCTGTCTGTGGGTTCGAGCGAAATAAGGGCTGAATCCGCCTGTTGAAGGGCGCGAGCCGCTCTGTTTTCAGTCGCATTGCGCTGCTGAAAATACGACAGGGGCTGTCCTGTGAGCCTGAACACTTCCAGCGCCCGCGAGATACGTTGCGAATCGTTGGGCTTTAACCGCTGCGCAGCGATGGGGTCCACCAGCGCCAGCTCGGCATGCAGGGCGGGCCAGCCTTTTAGACGTGCCTGCTCGGCGATCTGCTCACGCAAAGCCGCATCCGCTTTGGGCATGTCGTCCAGCCCGTCTGCCAAAGCCTTGAAGTACAGCATGGTGCCGCCGACCAGCAGCGGCAGCTTGCCCCGCGCTGTGATGTCCTGAATCAGGCGTTCAGCATCGTTGACAAATTCAGCCGCGCTGTAAGCGTTGAGGGGGTCACGAATGTCAATCAGGTGGTGTGGTACTTCAGCCAGCTCAGCCGCTGTGGGTTTGGCCGTGCCGATGTCCATGCTCCGGTAGACGAGGGCTGAATCGACGCTGATGATCTCTACCGCATGCTGCCGGGCTATGGCCAAAGCAGCGGCTGTTTTGCCCGATGCCGTGGGCCCGGCCAGAGCAATGTAGCGCAGGCTCACGGCTTGACCGCAGGCTGTTGTGGGTGGCCATATTTGCGCACCAGCACCCACGCGCTCAGGGCAATCATGGCGCTCCACAACCACAGGCCATTGGTCAGCGGCAGCACGCTACCGTCCATGCGTACACCCAGCCAGCTGCCGATGCCAAAAGCCACCACCATCATAAAAAAGCCATTCATCGCCGACGCCGCCCCGGCTGATTTGGGGAAAGGCCCAATCGCGCCGCTTTGTCCGCACGGCTGATGAATGCCGTGCCCCACCATGAACAGCCCAAGCGGCACCAGGATGGCCCAGACATTGACCACACCCGCCCAGGCCAGCCCACCCATCAGTGTGCCTGCCCCCAGGCTGATGCACGCAGCAATCGCGGTGGCTTTTTGTACATTGAACCGCAGCAGCAGTCTGCGGCACAAAAATGTGCCCGCAACATAGCAGACGGACGTGAAAAACATCACCATGCCAAACTGCGTTTTGCTCAATCCCAGCACCGAGATAAACACAAACGACGAGCTGGCCAAAAACGTGAACAGGCCGCCGTAAGACGCTGCAGACAAGGCTGAAAACGCCAGAAAAGTCGGGTTGCCCAAAATACCTTGCCAGGTTTGGAGCAAGGTGACGGGCTGCAATGCCTTGGGGTTTTTATTGGCCAGGGTTTCTTTGAACCGCAGCACGACCAGTGCCAGCGCCGACGCACCAAAAATGGCCACCGCCAGCAGCGCTGCACGCCAGCCGTAGTGGTGCGCCAGCAAGCCGCCCACGGGCGCGCTGATGCAGGCCAGCACCCCCAGCCCGCTCAAACCCTTGGACATGATGCGTGCGCCGTCTTGCGGCTGATACAAATCGCGTACCAAAGCCCTTGCGCACATCACCACCGCGCCCATGGCCGCGCCCTGCAGTGTGCGCCAGACAATCAGTTGCGCCATGCTGGGGGCCATGGCACTGCCAATAGCCGCCACCAGATAGGCCGCCAGACCGATCAGCAAAATGGGACGCCTGCCAAAACGGTCAGACAACGGCCCCCACACCAGTTGCGACACACCAAAAGCCAGCAACAGGCTGCTTAACGTGAGCTGCGCCTGGGACATGGGGGCTGAAAAGCTGCCCGTCAGTGCAGGCAAGGCGGGCAGGTACAAATCAGTCGTGACAGGCTGAATGCCCAGCAGCATGGCCAGCACCACAACCACCAGACCGGGTGACATGGCCGCGTCAGTGGCAGTAAGGGGGGGGGAGGCTTTTGTTGTCAAGGGCAGGGGTGCAGGCATCTGCTTGAGGTTAGCAGAACAGGATCAAAACCAAAGGTGGCAGGATAATCCACAGGCTATGTCAGCGCCCACGCATGAACAGCGCGTCCAGCTCCTTGACGCTGATCTGCCGCCAGGTGGGCCGGCCGTGGTTGCACTGGTCTGAGCGTTCGGTGGCTTCCATCTGGCGCAGCAGGGCGTTCATTTCATCAATCGTCAGCTTGCGGTTGGCGCGCACGGCACCATGGCAGGCCATGGTGGACAGCAACTCGTTTTGCGCGCGTTGCACAACAGTGCTGGCGTCATGCTGTGCCAGCTCGGCCAGCACGCTGCGCGCCAGCTCCACCGCATCGCCTTTTGCCAGTGACGTGGGCACGGCGCGTACCGCCAGGGTTTTGGCGGAGAACGGCGTGATGTCCAAACCCAGCGCGGCCAGTGTGTCCTGGCCGGCTTCTGCGGTTGACACCTCTTGCGGGCTGGCAGCAAAGGTGGCAGGTATCAACAGTGGCTGGCTCAAAATACGACTTGTGTCCAGTTGCGCTTTCAAGCCCTCGTACACGATGCGTTCGTGCGCCGCGTGCATGTCAACAATCACCAGGCCCTGGGTGTTTTCAGCCAGGATGTAGATGCCTTGCAGCTGGGCAACGGCGCGGCCCAGTGGCCAGGTGTTGGTGGCTTCTGGCGGTTGGGTCACCTCTTGCTGTGGCCACATGGCTTCAAAGTCTGAAACTTGGTGCTGATAAGGTGCTACGAAGTTGATAGCTGCTTGCGCACGTATTTGTTGGCTTGGAGGCTGATTTGATGCCTTAAAATCGCTGAAAACAGTGCTTTCGGAGGCTTCCTGAGCCGTTTCTTCAAGATTTGCTGATGCGCGTGCCAGCGAACGCGGCACAGCCAGCGCATGTTCAGCCGCATGGCGCACTGCGCTGTGGACCTCGCGGCTGTCCCTGAACCGCACCTCAATTTTGGTCGGGTGTACATTCACGTCGACCCGGCTCGGATCGATGTTGATGTACAGCGCGTACACCGGCTGGCGGTGGCC